>JAGLTZ010000227.1 GCA_023135015.1 Candidatus Latescibacterota bacterium | reverse complement strand
GCACCCCGGCCCGCGCCTTATACGCTTTCGGGGTTCAGTTGTGATGGGCCGATCCTCAGTGTGTTTTTATTGCCCCATCTTTGCTTTCGAGGCTCTGAAGAGACCGAAGTTGGAGAGAGCGGGAACGTTGTTGGATTCCAGGATCAGGATGCGGATGCGGTCCGCTTCGATCTCGGGAATGCGGAGCAGCCGTTTGTAGCCGATCGTGGTCCCGTGGACGATGGAGATCCACTCACCATTCACCCGGGCCTGGATTTCGAACTCCGAGATCCTCTGACCGAAGCGGATCGGTTCTTGGAGCATGATCCGGTCGAAGAACACTGCATCGCCCAGGTCGATCTCCAGGTTTGCCCCCCGGGCATTTTCACCAGCCGCCCAGTATGAATCGAGATCGTCGTCCACCAGGTTGGACGGGGCGAATTTCGGATGCCGGCGCCATTGCGTGTCGGCCACAACCGGTTTGCTAGCAGCCAGGTTCTCCGCGAAGGTCTCATCCAGTATCCTCCGGAATTCACGCAGGACCTCTACATCTCGCTCATGGAACAAGCCCCTCTGATCCGGTGGAATGTTCAGAAGAAGAACACCGTTGCGTCCAACCGATCTGTAATAGACGTTCAGCAATTCCTGCGGCGACTTTACCTGGTCGTCCTGATCGGCATGATAGAACCATCCAGGTCGGATCGAGGTGTTGCACAGGGGAACCGTCCATTTCCGTCCTTCAGGGTCGCCGGAGTTGAGGTAAGCGTGGTCCGCACCCCCGACCACGATCTTATCCGTGTTGATCATCGACCAGTTGGTCTCGGCGGCATATCCCCGCTCGTTCCCGATCCAGCGGATGTCGGGACCGGCGTCTGAGAAGAGCAGCGTACCGGATTGGAGGGACTTGACCATGGCCCAGGTTTCTTGCCACTCGTAGTAGGTCTCGCGATCGATCCACCGCGTTTCATTCGCCCCGCCGTAATAGCCGCTGCCGCCGTTGGCTCCGTCGAACCAGAGTTCCGTGATCTCACCATAGTCGGAAAGCAACTCACGCATCTGGTTGCGATAGTACTCGAGATACTCGGGGCGGCCGTAATCCGCATGGTTCCGATCCCAGGGGGAGAGATAGAGTCCGACCTTGACGCCATACCGACGGCAGGCAGACACGAAATCACCCACTATATCTCCACTGCCTTCTTTCCAGGGACTATGCCGAACGGAATGTTCAGTGAAGCGTGACGGCCAGAGACAGAAACCGTCATGGTGCTTGGCTGTCAGGATCAGTTCTTTCATTCCTGCTTCGGCGGCCACCGATGCCCATTGATCTGCATCGAACTCGGTGGGATCGAAGATACCAGGCGACTCGTCACCGAATCCCCACTCCTTATCCGTGAATGTGTTGACCGTGAAGTGAACGAACCCGATGAATTCCATCCTCTGGTATTCGAGCTGCTCTGGGGTCGGGACCACGTCATTCGGCGGTATGTCTCCGGGTGAGAGGCTGCAGGATATGAGCCCGAATGCCAGACCAGCAGACACTAGGACTGGAAGTTTCCATTCGGTGTATCTTTTCATAAAATTCTCCTAGTCCATCGCTTCCGGAAACGCAGTTCTAGTGTCGTTTGTCCTCACACGTCAGCATCATACACCTCCGCGGTACCCCGCTCCGCGCTTTATACGGATTTAAAGTTCTACTCTGATTGTACCGGTGATATGCTCTGAAATGCCACTTCACGAATGGATGGACAGGAGATGAATCCGGATGAAGACGCTGATGCGTTCCTCAACGTTGGCTTTCTGTGTCTCGCTGGCGACGGGTTCCGCGACGTATGCCGTCGCGCCAGCGCCCCAGGGGATCCAGGTTCCTGACAGGGGATTCATCAGCTCCCAACCGGCGGAGACCTGGGAACAGGGGCTCATCAGCGGAAACGGCACTATCGGGGCCAGTGTGTTGAGCCATCCTCTCGATGAAACGATCGTCTTCAGCCATGAGCGCCTGTTCCTGCCAGAGCGCGCACCCGTTATGCCGCCTCACACGGCCCCGCGCTTGTTTGAGATCAGGAGGTTGATCCAGCGCGGGTTGTATCGCCAGGCGACCCAATTGGCGTTTGATATCTCCGACCAGGAAGGATTCCGATATCCGGACCCCTTTGTCCCGGCGTTTGATCTCGGTATCCGGATGGACGCTGAGTTGAACGTAACGGACTACGCGCGGTCCGTAAACTTCCAGACCGGGGAGGCGACGGTCCACTGGGCCGGTACCCGGGGCGTGTTCGAGCGCAAACTGTTCGTCTCTCGGGCTGATGGTATAGCCGTTCTTCTGATAACAGGTCCTCGACCGGGATCGGTGAACTGCCGGCTCGAGCTGGCACCTCGCGACCCCAATCATTCGAGGTTCAGGAGAAACATCAGCGACCTGAGAATAACCGCCGATGCGTCCTCACTGGTTTACCGGAACAACTTTCCCAACGCCTACCCCGGCAGCATCCATGCTCTGGAAGGGGTGGCATGGGTGAAACTGCGCAACGGCTCTTCGGCACGCGAAGGATCTGCGCTGGTGGTCACCGGAGCCGATGAGGTGCTGGTTCTTATTGATATTGCCTTGCTCTATGATCCTGACAAATCCCAGATAGACGAGATGAAAACTGCTCTGTCCGGGCTGCCTGCCGATTACGAGAACCTGCTCCGGCGCCACGAGCTGATTCACGGAGAGCTCTTCAATCGCATGCGGTTGGATCTGGGGGGTGGTCGAGATCATCGGTTGACCACGGAAGAGCTCATCGCAAGAAGCACGGATGCTCATCCATCGGAGGCGCTGATAGAGAAAGAATTCGATGCCGGCAGGTACAACATAATCTCGTGTACGGGCGAGCTCCCCCCGACCCTTCAGGGTGTCTGGGCGGGGACCTGGGACCCTCCCTGGGCCAGTGACTTCACCCAGAACGGCAACGTGCCCTC
>JAGLTZ010000226.1 GCA_023135015.1 Candidatus Latescibacterota bacterium | reverse complement strand
TACATCGAGTCGATCGTCCCCTATCTCGAGATCAATGCACAACGCATATTCGGGGCCAGAGGGATCGTTCTCCCCTCCCGGTCGTCAACCAACGGCTTCAACAATGCCTTCGCCCCCCGCTTTGCCGGCGCTTTCTGGGTCGCCGGCGCTGCCTGGGCCGCCCACTTCTTCTACGACTACTACCTGTACACGGGTGACCGGGCATTTCTTGCCGAGCACGCGCTGCCGTTTATGGAGAAGGCAGCCCGGTTCTTTGAGGACTACCTGATAGAAGGCCCGGACGGGAAGTATATCTTCATCCCGACCCAATCGCCCGAAAACTCACCCAGCAACACCGGATCTCAGTCTACACTGAATGCTACCATGTCGGTGGCGGCAGCCAAAGAACTGCTGGGAAACCTGATCTCGGCTTCCCGGGAATTGGGAACAAATCAGGAGAAAATATCACTCTGGCAGGGAATGCTGGAGAAAATGCCGGATTACATGATAAACGACGAGGGGGCCGTCAAGGAATGGCTGACGCCCGCATTGGAGGATAACTACAATCACCGGCACTCCTCGCAGCTTTATCCCCTATTTGATGGAATGCCGGAAGAGATCGCCCGGAGTCCCGAGCTTCAGGATGCCTTCAGGCGTGTTATAGAACTCAAACTGGACCGACACTGGAGTGATTGGGAGCGAAGAGGAGGGTACATGTCCTTCGGCCTGGTGCAGGTGGGACAGGCTGCCGCCAGCCTCGGAGACGCAGACCTCGCCTGGCGATCTCTGGTTCCCCTGATCAATCGCTACTGGTTCCACAATCTGGCGTCCACGCACAACTACAGAAGCCTGTTCAATATGGACATCAGCGGCGGCATGCCCGCGGTGCTCATCAAAATGCTGGTGGCCTCGGAGCCCGGGGAGATCGAGCTGCTGCCCGCGCTTCCGGACGCATGGCCTTCCGGGACCATTGAAGGCGTGTTATGCCGGGGACAGGTTGAGATCAAGAAACTCCGTTGGGAAAACGACTCCATCTCGCTCACCCTGGTATCCGCCAGGCAGCAGCAGATCACCTTGCGAGCGCCCTCGGCGATAGAGGACTTCTCGGTGAAGGAAGGTGAGGCAACAGTTCAGGAAACGGATCGAGCCGACAGCCGCAGGCTGTCTTTACCCGCAGGCCAGGAGATTACACTCGAACTGAAACTGAAGTGAGACTCCCGGAGGCGGCACCCCAACCCGCGCCTTATACGGATTCGGAGTGCTGCTTTGAGCTAATTGCTTCTCTTCCTGTGCACTCGTCAGATCTCGGCGTTCCGTGCTTAGATCCATTTCATTTATCCCTCTCCAGATCCCGCAGTTCCAGACGTGGATCGTCCAGGTCGAGACGGTACATTATCTGGTTGTAATCATATCGGGGCGTCTTCTTGTCGTTGCCCGAGAAAGAGCTCGTATATGTGCCCTCGAAATAGACCAGACGGCCGTTCTCCTGGGCGAAGTAGGGGTGCTGCTTCACGTTGTAGAAGGAGTACCGGTCGTGGGTTACGATCCGTCTGGCCATGCTCCAGGGGCCGAGCAGTTCGTCCGCCTCTGCGTACCAGACCTCGCCTAAAAAGCTCCTCCCACCGGCCTGGACGGTGATCATGATCCACTTCTTCCGGTAGTCGTTCCAGCAAATGCTCCCGCGGTGGCCGAGAACCTGTTCGCCGGTCTCAACATCGATCAGCTTCGGCCATCTCTCATCGGGACTCACCAGTCCCTTCTCGACCAGAGTCCTCCAGCGCTGGAATGGCACGTCCGGCGTGTCCGCCTTCCATCCCCACAGCAGCGCACCGCTCTCGTCACGCTCGAGGGGTGGATCCTCCTCACTCCAGCGCGATCCCTCCCGGAAACAGGTGTATGCCTGGTACCTGGACGAATCCAGGATCTCCTCCATCCGGGCGCGCACCCGGATCGAGGGATAGGGATCGGGGAAGTAGAACCATTCCTCTCTATCCGCCTGGATCCGGATCGGATGACCGAGAGGATGCAGGG
>JAGLTZ010000225.1 GCA_023135015.1 Candidatus Latescibacterota bacterium | reverse complement strand
TGCGCAATTTCGGCGTCAATCTGTTCTTTAGATCGCGAACCAAACGAAGTCTGGTGAGCAATCTGCCGGAGTTGCTCGCCGGCAACAGCCGGACTCGCGGTCCACAGAACGGACTCCGGATGGGTACTCATTAGTTGTAGGGCAGGTCTTATTACAATATTGTACTATATAGGAGACCAAAACGTATCAATGATACTATTATGTAACACTAAACTCCTGATAAATGCTGCATTCCTATCCGGCGCGGGGAAAAGAGATGTTTGGAAAATGGATAACCTCTTATCCGGTAACAGGTTAGAGTGAATCGGCGAAAAAAGCATCATTGGATCACTTCTTGGCACGGGGATTGCGTTAAATAACGGGGATGAAGATCAGATAACGGAAATTTTCCTATTGTAGAAGGTGTACAAGGAGGTTCCACCATGACCGCTGCATCGGCCATAGACATGACTCACCGGGCACAGGCACGCCGCCTACGGTGGCAGGTGGTGGCGGTAAGTGGCATGACGCTGGCCTCGGCCGGAATTCTAGCCGGAGCCACCGGCTTGTCGACCCTGGTCCCGCTGCCAACGTGGAGCCTGGGAGCAAGCGCGTTGTTCGGCATGGCCGTAATGGCCCTGGCCGGATTCCGGCTGCTCTCCCTGAGATCGGTGTCGGGAATCGAGGAGAAGAATAGCGAATCGGCTCTGGAGAGTGAGAACTCTTGGGTAATGATCTCCCAGGCTTTCGAAGGCTGGCGAACAGGACAGGTACCGATCCTGATCCCGCCTCTGGGGGCCGATGAGCGTGAGATGGCGGCATTTGAGCGTGGCAATGATGCTTTCCAGTTCCTCGCCAGGCGTCGCAGGGTGCTCAGGGCGGCATTGGATGAAATTCGTGAGGAGATGAACACATATAACAGGTATCTGACCAAGAGTCAGGTTGGGCTCATCGGAGCCAATAGCGTCGCGGAGCGGCTTGAGGACCTGGACAAGCGGCTGGCCAAGATCCGCGCTGCGGTGTGAGGCTCCGTTCAATGTACACACCGGCTTAGGCGTTGCTGTCGGCCAATCCCTGGGTGATCGGCTTGCCAACCGGTGTGGGAGCGCGTCCCGGATCGGAGAGGTTTGCACCCCCTCTCCGCCGGGACGCGTCGTTTTAGCCGGTGTCCTTTCTGTACGCCGTACAAGGAGCCCGGCAGACGGTGCGTCAGCATAGCGGGAAAGGGCCGTTGCCGGACGGGAACGGTGTACTAAGGGGGCGTGTTCACACGCCAGGAGGGGTGGGTGATACTGTATTTTGAGATTTTATAGTTGAGCGAACGGCGGCTTATGCCGAGTAACACGGCAGCCCTGCTCTGCACAAAGGCTGTTGCTTCCAGAGCCTTCAGGATGGCTTCCTTTTCGAGGTTTCTGAGATCTACTTCGCCTCCTAACCGTTTGGCCACCTCGGGGCCGACTGCCTCGCTGCCGGTGAGGGCTTTGGTTTCTACCGCATGTTCCGCCGGGGACGGATGGAGTGTACGGTGGTATATGGCCAGGTCCTTGAGGCGGATATACTCCTCATCGACCAGCAGGACCGCCCGGGCGACGGTGTTCTCCAGCTCGCGGACGTTTCCCGGCCAGGGGTATGACTGCATGAACTCCATGGCTTCAGGGGTGAAGTCCCTTACCTGCTTTCTCTCTTCGAACCGGGCTTTTTTCAGAAAGAACTGGGCGAGCAGGGCGATATCGGAGGATCGTTCACGAAGTGGGGGCAGTTCTATCTTCACTACATTCAGGCGGTAGTACAGGTCGTCGCGGAAGGTCCCTTTGGCTATCTCATCCTCAAGTACCCGGTTGGTCGCTGCGATGATCCTTACGTCAACTCTTACCAGCCGTGTGCCGCCGAGCCGTTCGAATTCCTGGGTCTCCAGCACGCGCAGCACCTTTGCCTGGGTGGCGGGGCTCATATCCCCGACTTCATCCAGGAAGATGGTGCCGCCGTGGGCCTGCTCGAAACGACCGATACGCTGTTGCACTGCTCCGGTGAATGAACCTCTTTCGTGTCCGAAAAGCTCCGATTCCAGCAGCGTATCGGGCAGGGCCGCACAGTTCACTTTGATAAAGGCCTGGTCCTTCCTGGGGCTGTTGTAGTGGATAGCCGCCGCTATCAATTCCTTCCCCGATCCTGTCTCACCCGTTATCAGGACGGGATTGCGGCTGGGTGCCACTTTTCTTACCTGTTCAAATATCTGTTGCATCTGAGGGCTCGAGCCGATGATGTCGTCCACGCGGAAGATGTGGCCGCTCTGGCCCACGTAGTAGTTGCGCTGGGCGTGCCATGCATAAGTCTTGCAGGCCCGGTCGATCCGCAGCCCGAGCTCTTCAATGGAGAGGGGTGCGCGGACCACGTCATGTACTCCGGCGGCCATAAGCCTTCGGAGAACATCTTCGTCAGGAACGTTGTAAACCAGTATGCGGGACTGTGAGTTGGCCTCCAGGGCCTCTTGGATCAGACGCGAGGCCCGCTTCATGTCGAGTGAGCTATCCTCCTGGGCCATCACCGAGTAGTCGGCGACCACCACGCCGAAGGCGAGCTGTGCGGCCAGGCGTGAGAAGGCGTCCCACTCAGGGGCCAGCGCCAGGTAATCGGGCTCGCTGTCGGTGAGCCGACGTAGTGCTGAGTCCAGCTCGCGGTCGGGTGTGAACAACAGTGTGGGGCTCGAGAAGATCATTGCTTCTCTCCCAGATGTATCATGAGTGCGGCCTCAATTATAGCTGCTCCTACCAGAAGAGGTAGTGTGGCGCGTATGAAGAACGCTTCGGCCCATACCATGTCGGCCAGCACATCGAACCAGGGAAGGCCGAGCGTGAGGGCTGAGGCCTCCAGCGCCGCAGCCGAGGCGGTGATCACCGCGGGCAGCTCAATCCAGGAATGAGGCATTACTAGGGCTATCCAGGCCTTTGACCCTCCAGCTCTTTCGGCCATCACACCGGTATTGGAGCCGGCCAGCACAATGAGCACTGCACTCAAGGGTGGCAGATGTGCGGCCAGAATGATGAGCAGTGCGGCGGCGGCGTTTACAACGGTAATCAGGACGACCAGCGCGCCGAAGCCCCGCTGGCGGCTCAACAACCATCCCTCCAGCTTGCTCAGGACCCACCGGCTGTATGCTGCCGCCCAGCGGATATCTCTGCGCTCGACCATCATGCCGAGCAGCAGCCCTCCGAAGAAGAGCAGTGCCGCCGCTACTACGGCCGGCCAGGCGATAGGTCCCCAGATGAAGGACCATGGACGCCCCAGCCACCATAAAAGCGTTGACACCGCCGGTAACCTCCCTTTATGTGGTCTGGCCATGCCGGTCCGGTCATGACCGGCGGCTCCAAACCGCGCCTGCGGCTTCTCACAGATTAGAGAAGCCGTTTTGTATTAATCGTTCATACACCGGGTAATACGGTATGGTAAAGCCAACCTACCTTAGCAAGAAAGCAATTGAAAAACTCAAAGCGGAGTTGCACCACCTGAAGTTCGTACGGCGTCGGGAGGTGAGCAAGGCCATCGAGGTGGCAAGGGCACACGGCGATCTCACTGAAAATGCTGAATACGACGCCGCAAAGGAGGAGCAGAGTAACCTGCTGCGCCGTATCGCCGAGCTCGAGGAGACCCTTGCCGCGGCCCGTCCTCTCGAAGAGGAGGACGTACCGGATGACGCCTGCTATCTTGGAACCACGGTAACGCTCGAGGATCTCGAGGACAATAGCCAGGAGATATTCACACTTGTATCGTCTCCCGAGGCCGACCCCCGGATGGGCAAGCTCAGCGTCGAGAGCCCGATAGGGAAGGGGCTGCTAGGCAAGAAAGTGGGAGAGGAAGCCGTCATTGATATCCCCGCCGGAGAGGTCCGGTACAGAATTATCTCTATTAGCGTTGAGTCAGCTGAGTGATTGACCGGCCTTTGGGCCTTCCGTATGTTTGAAGATACTGTCAAAGTTAGCTGTCTAATTTGTGTTATTGCTTTTGTAATGGTTGTGTGTTCGGGGCCTGCCGCGGGCTAAAGAGACGGGAACCAGAGGTCGACAATATACCGAATATGAGGAGGGTATTTTTTTGGCAGCGCATGTACGTATCGTGATAATGGGGGCAGCTGGAAGGGATTTTCACAACTTCAACTGCGTATACCGGGACAATGAAGACTACGAGGTGGTCGCCTTCACGGCGACGCAAATTCCAGATATCGAGGGCCGGACCTACCCTGTTGAACTCGCGGGTGAGATGTATCCCGACGGCATCCCGATTCTGAGCGAGGAGGAGCTTCCCACTATCATTGCCTCGGAGAACATCGACCAGGTAGTGTTCTCCTACAGTGACGTAAGCTACGAATATCTGGGACACAAGGTATCGATCGTCAATGCGGCCGGCGCCGACTTCGTGTTGTTGGGCGCCGAATCGACGATGCTCGAAGCCACGGTACCGGTCGTATCGGTATGTGCGGTCCGCACGGGATGTGGGAAGAGCCAGACCACACGCAGGGTCACTGGGATTCTGCAAGAGGCGGGAAAGCGAGTCGTCGCCATCCGCCACCCCATGCCGTACGGCGACCTGGCCAGGCAGGCTGTCCAGCGGTTCGAGACCCTCGAGGACCTCGCCGGGCATGGGTGCACCATCGAGGAGATGGAGGAGTATGAACCGCACATCGTCAACGGCGTGATTGTCTACGCCGGGGTCGACTACCACAAGATTCTTGAGCAGGCACAGGCCGAAGCGGATGTCATTATCTGGGATGGCGGCAATAACGATACTTCTTTCTACCGTCCGAATATCCTTATCGTGGTGGCGGATCCCCACCGTGCCGGGCACGAGCTGACATATTATCCGGGCGAAACCAATCTGCGGATGGCAGATGCGGTAGTGATCAATAAGGAAACCACTGCCGATTACGTAGATATCGAAACGGTGCGTGGAAACATTAAGCTGGCTAACCCCAACGCGGTTATTATTGATGCTACCTCGCCGATCTACGTAGAGGATCCCTCAGTAATAGCCGGCAAGCGGGTGCTGGTGGTTGAGGATGGTCCCACTCTCACACACGGCGGAATGAAGTACGGAGCCGGAGTTGTTGCGGCCGAACGGTTCGGAGCGGTGCAGCTCGTCGACCCACGGCCCTTTGCGGTCCGGAGCATCTTGGAGACCTATGAGAAGTATCCGGAAATCGGC
>JAGLTZ010000224.1 GCA_023135015.1 Candidatus Latescibacterota bacterium | reverse complement strand
CACGGACATCGTAACTCAGCTTGCGGGCCTGCTCCTCGATGAAGGAGCCGGTACCAGCGGCGCAGATGTAGTTCATATTCGAATCGTGCGCTCTTCCCTCACGCAGGCTGATGAATTTCGAGTCTTGGCCCCCTATCTCGAAAATGGTCTCGACATCAGGAGCGGTTTTTACTGTGCCTCGCACATGCGCAGTGATCTCGTTGACAATGATGTCGGCACCAATAACCGCACCGATGAGCTTCCGGCCCGAGCCTGTGGTTGCGCAAGCGAGCACTTCGAAACTCACGCCGGTATCCTCCATCACCCTCTGCATGGCTCTGAATAGATGCCGAGCGGCTTCTATAGGGTCGCCGCTCGTTTTGCGGTATACGTCCACTACAACCTGCTCGTCTTCGTCAACCAGAACCATCTTCGTGCTAATGGATCCTATGTCTATGCCGATGTAGACGCCGATGGTGCCCGGATCGAGAGGTCTGGCTATCCTCACCTCATTCTGTGCCTCATCTGTGTAGAAGCGGTACACACTGAAGTCTGGGCGATGGGATTTTTTAAGCTCGAGCGGCTCGTGCCACTGGGCGACTCCCACTTTAGTGAAATAGTCTTCCAAAACATCCCATTCAACGTTCTTCTCAATACCGAACTCCTTAGCGCAGGAAGCGGCGCCCTCGGCTCCGGCCAGATGAGCTTCCGGATAGCTGGACACGAGCTTCCCGTATTGATCTCGGAGGTTCTTCAACACGAGCGGATTTTGGGAAACACCACCGATCAAGACGGTTTTATCCCGAATGGGCCGACCCTGGAACAGAGTCTGCAGTACGGTGTTGGTCATGCCCACACACAGCCCGGCCCACATCTCCTGCCAGCCGTATCCCTGCTGCTGGCGGTGCACAAGGTCACTCTTGGCGAAAACCGTGCATCGAGTGGCTATAATCGGCGGCTGCTCGATATCTGGCAGGCTCTGCATGTCTTCGTAGCTGATGCTCAATCTTTGTGCCTGCTCGTCCAGGAACGACCCCGTTCCTGCGGCGCAAAGCGAATTCGAGTTGAATCCTTGCACCATACCGCGCAAATCCAGCCGGATCAGAGACAGGCTGGAACCGCCGATGTCGATGATATTCACTGTGTCGGGGAAACGTCTCAGTACGGAACGGACCTGTGCCTTGACTAGATCGATCGGCTCGACTCCCATCTGTTGGGCGATTTTATGTGCACCCGCGCCGGCAAGGCCCAGGTAACAGCCGTCCACCAGACCGAGGTCACGCACAACCTCCTTCAAAGCCTTGGCTGGATAACCATAGTGGGAACGATAATCCACGGCGCGAACCGCGCCTTCCTCGTTTATTACAACCACCTTTATAAACAGGCTGCCTATATCAATGCCAATTGCTTCCATTTTCCCTGTCGGTTCCCCTCGAAGTCATGCTTCCCAGAAGATTCATACCCCTTTTTCTTGCTCATATAGGTATTGCATCTTGGATGCTACAAGCAACACAGATTAGTTAATCAGCCTAGGGTAATATGCCACGGCCTGATGCCAGGGGCGTGTGATCAGAGGGCGGAACCGGTCAGCAGAGGGAAAATATTCTCTATAGTCTCAGCTGTTGAGAACCTGCGAGGGAGGCCGGGATAGGAAACAGCTATCCGGGTATCCCTCGCCAGGTCCAGCTCCTGCTGGGATACCGCATGGAACCACTCCATCCGCTGAAAACGACGGGCGAGATACATCTGTTCGGTCTGACCGGGTGTGGGCACGAAGAGTGCCTTCTTACCCACTTCGGCCAGTTCCATCAGTGTGCTGTACCCCGATCGGGCCACGATCAGCCTGCTGCGGTTGAAGTACTCTTCCATCTGCTTTCGATCCAGGTGATGGTGGATCTCGAGACCGGATTCCGGATACTCGATCTCTTCCGATTCAGGGCGTCCCAGGGCCACCACCCTCCGGCCCGGCACCTCGCCGATCTGGCTGCGGATGATCTGTTCCAGCACCGTCCGCTGCGGCTCCGGTCCGGAGATGGATACAAGGAGGTCGATGTCCTCCTCCACTCCCTCCCTGCGTGAGATACTGGAGAGTATTCCCGGGAAGTGGTACCGGCCCTCTCCAGACCTGATACGGGAGAGCCGCCCGGAGAGGAGACCCTCGTTGCCATTGACGATGTCGGGGATTATCACATGACGGTACCTGCCATGGAACCAGCGGTTGAATCCTATGCCGACCGGCTCGAAGGGCCGCAATAGAGGAGGCGCGATCAGTTTGAGCTGGTGGGAGAGAAAGAACGAGGGGACTACATCTGAATAGCAGCCGTACCGGTGGTCGCTGACCACCAGATCAATCTCGTCATCCTGCACGATCTCTTCGACAGTACGCCTCTCCCGGGCGATGGTTCCCAGCAGCCCCGGCACACGTCCCAGGAACCTGGCCAGTTCTACACCCTTCTCGGAGTGTTCGAGTCGGTAGTCGGGCAGTTCCACAAACCTGGCCCCTGGTACTTCCTTCTTGA
The DNA here is from genome assembly GCA_023135015.1 of Candidatus Latescibacterota bacterium. Taxonomy (GTDB): domain Bacteria; phylum Blakebacterota; class Blakebacteria; order Blakebacterales; family Blakebacteraceae; genus JAGLTZ01. The sequence goes on along the minus strand of JAGLTZ010000224.1, from coordinate 1,394 downwards.
GAAACAGCAGCGACCGTCCTGAACATCCTATTACGACCTGCCATTGCTTCCTCTGGAACTCCCGGATCAGCGGCAGGCTGCGGGTTGCATGCCCCAGCCCCATATTCAGAACTGCATAGAACACTTTTTTAGGAGGGATCTTCTGCACAGCCCACAAGCTCCCGGGTCGACTCCTGGTTCATCGATTCGTACGGGATCCAGCGTAAGCCCTGCTCCTTCCCGGCGCAACCGATTCCCCTTGAACACGCTCCCAATCATAGGCTGGAAGTACTGTGATACGTTGACTAAACTACCCCACGGGAAAGGCCACCGTACGCGTCGGCCGAATACGGCCGACGAATCCGGCTGCCTGTACCTACATTCTGAGTACAGTCAGTTCGAATGCTACAAGAGCACCTGGAGGAAGATATGAACCGTCCCAACCGACTCGCACCATTGGTAGTGCTCATTGCTGTGATGATTTCGGCTTCGAGCCTTCTGGCACAGGACCCGGATGGAAAGAGGGCTCTGCCGATAGAGGATTACGGCCTCTGGCGGTCCATCACCTCCACGGCGATCTCCGACGATGGCAACTGGATCTCTTTTGCATATCGGAAACGGGAAGCCGATGACTCGCTCTATGTGAAGAATCTGAGAACCGACAAGGAGTATTTGATCCCGTGTGCCTCACGAGCTCAGTTCTCAGATGACTCCAGGTGGGTGGCCTACATGGTCACCCTGCCCTTTGAGGAAGCCGAGAAGCTGCGGGAGGATAAGAAGCCGGTTCCGAATAAAGCTGAGCTAATGAACCTGGAGACAGGTGAGAAAATGACTTGGGAGAATTCAGCTTCATTCAGTTTCCCGAAAGGCTCCAGTCATTTCGCCGTCAAGAAAGCCAAAGCCGACCCAAAGGCCAAGCACCGCGGCACGGATCTGATCCTGCGCAATCTCAGGGAAGGATATGAAGAGCTGATAGGGAGCGTGGCCCAATTCAGCTTCAACAAACCGGGGACCATCCTGGCATACGCTGTCGATACGGCGGACAAGGATGGAAACGGACTCTACATGATTCACCTCGAGTCGGGCATTCGCAGACCATTGGATAACGATAAGGCCACCTACGAGCGGATGACATGGGATGAGGAGGGAACGGCGCTGGCAGTGCTGAAGGGCGACGAGAAGAAAGGCTTCGAGGAGAAGGAGAATGTCCTGCTCGCCTTCACGGCGCTGGGTGAAGGCACATTCACACCGCACGAATACAATCCTGCCGATGCATCAGACTTCCCTGAAGACATGGTAATCAGCGAGAAGGGAACTCTCTCCTGGAACGAGGATGCCACCATGGTTTTTTTCGGCATCAAGGAGCAGAAAGAGAAACCGGGCGGGAGGAAAGAGGAGGAGGAGAAGGAGGAGGA
>JAGLTZ010000223.1 GCA_023135015.1 Candidatus Latescibacterota bacterium | reverse complement strand
CCGGTCGCTGACGTAGATATCTGGCACTGGCAGGATGAGCAGATCCAGTCCGTCCAGATGATTCGTGCCAATCAGGACCGGAACAGGACCCACCGTTCGGCCTACCACCTGGCATCGAAACGATTCCTTCAGCTGACCGACGACGAGATGCGCACCATTTCCATCACACGTGACGGCAAGTGGGGAATCGGCCAGAACAACCGCGCCTACATCTCGGACTGGAGGGAATCCAGGGCCGATTACTACAGGGTGAACATCGAGACCGGAGAGCGGACCCTCTTCCTCGAAGGCCACATAGGGACCCTCTCCTCACGCGGAGGCCGGGGGGGACGGACCTCTGCGCTTTCACCAGACAGCAAGCATTTCCTCTACTGGAAGGACGGCCATGTCTGTGACTACGTGATCGATACCGGCCAGAAGGCGAACCTGACCCGTAGCGCACCCGTCAGCTTCGTCAACGAGCAGTACGACCATCCGGGCACAAAGCCTCCCTACGGCCTCACCGGCTGGGTAAAGGGAGGTGATGCAGTCATTCTGACCCACCGCTACGACCTGTGGCTGCAGCCGTTGGACGGCGGCGAAGCCACCAACCTTACCGGCGGACGGGGAGCCCAGGACGAGATACGCTTCCGCTACGTGAGGACAGATCCCGAGGAGCGCTTCATCGACCTATCCAAGCCGATCCTGCTGACTGCTTTCGGCCAGTGGACCAAGAAAGCGGGGTTCTTCCAGCTGAGGAGACGGAGACTCACCGAGCTCGTTTACGAAGATAAGAACTTCGGCTCTTCCGGCAGGGGTTCCAGCGGCTTAACAAAGGCAAAAAACGCCGACCGCTACATGTACACAATCCAGACCTTTCAGGATTTCCCAGACTACTACGTCAGTGACGGGAAGTTCTCAGACCCGGTGAGGGTAACCGACGCCAATCCCCAGCAGGCTGAATACAAATGGGGCAGAAGCATACTGTTCGACTACACCAACAACGACGGCGTACGGCTTCAGGGCTGGCTCGGCATCCCGGAAGACTACCAGGAGGAACTGCGGCTCCCCATGCTGGTCAACTTCTACGAGAAGAACTCGCAGAACGTCCACCGCTACCCCACCCCGCGCTATGCGGGCTCGCCTAACCTTGGGGGGTACCTCAGTAACGGCTACCTGGTGATGCAGCCCGATGTGCACTTCCGGACGCGCACCTCACACAGCGACATGTGCGAGTGTGTAGAGGCTGCGGTTAGTAAGGTCATCGAGATGGGATATGCCGACCCGGAACGGATCGCCGTGCATGGCCACAGTTACAGCGGGCAGGGTTCCGCCTACATAGCAACCCATTCAGACATGTTCAGGGCAATCGTCTACGGCGCGGGCGCAACCAACCTGGTGAGCGACTTCAACCAGCTGTGGAAGAGCTCGGGCACGAGCCAGCACCGCTACGACATTTATGGTCAGGGCCGTTTCGGTACCAATCCATTCGACGATCTGGATCTCTATATCCAGCAGTCGGCTCTGCACAACGTCAGAAACTGCAATACACCTCTTCTGATCCTGCATGGCACGGAGGACGGTTCCGTGGAGTGGCTGCAGGGAATCGAGTTCTACAACGCCCTGCGATTCAACGAGAAGCCGGTCATACTACTCTCCTACCCGGGCGCGGGGCACGGTCTGCGCAAGTACGAGAACCAGATCGACTTCCAGAGGCGCGCGCGCCAGTTCCTTGACCACTATCTCAAAGGCGAACCTGCACCCGAATGGATGATCGACGGGAGACGGTTCATCGATAAGCCCAAAAAAAAGAAATGAGCTGACTTCCATTCTGGAAATGAGCTGAGGAACCGAGAACGAGAGGTTAAAGATGAGACGCCTTAACAGACTGACTCCGCTTTTTACAGTTATTGCCCTCCTTTTCTGTACCGCGAATCTCCGGGCGCAGGACACAGGTGAGAAGAAGGTTCTGACCATAGAGGATTACGCCCGCTGGCGCTCCATCACCTCGACGGTGATATCCGACGACGGCAGCTGGATCACCTTCGCCTACAGTCCACACAGGGCCGACGACACGCTATACGTCAAGAGCCTGGATACGGACACGGAGTATGAGCTCCCCCACGCTTCCAGTCCGCAGTTCTCTGACGACTGTACCTGGGTAGCCTATATGGTGACGGTGCCTTTCGAGGAGGCACAGAAGCTCCGTAAGGATAAGAAGCCTGTCCCGAATACGTCCGAGCTCATGAACCTGGAGACCGGCGAGAAATGGAGCTGGGAGAACGCCTCCTCGTTCGGCTTTCCTAAGGGCTCCAGCCATTTCGTGGTGAAGAAGGTCAAGGCGAACCGGGATGCGGAGCACGACGGCACCGACATGATCCTCCGCAATCTCAGGGAAGGATATGAAGAGCTGATAGGAAGTGTGGGCCAGTACAGCTTCAACAAGCCTGGGACGATACTGGCATACACCGTCGACGCCGCCGACAAGAACGGGAACGGGATCTATATCATCAAACTGGATACAGGCCTGCGGAGGCCGCTGGACAATGGAAATGCGGATTTCGCGCGCATGACGTGGGATGAGGAAGGTTCTGGCCTGGCGGTTTTAAAAGGAAAAGAGAAGGAGGGATTCAAACAGAAAGAGAATGTTCTGCTGACGTTCACGGGCCTGACCGGAAGAAGGACGGCACGGGTTGAATACAACCCCTCAGATGATCCTGATTTTCCAGAAAACATGGTCATAAGCCAGCTGGCATCTCTTTCCTGGAGCGAGGATCTCACTAAGGTCTTTCTCGGGATAAAGGAACAGGAGGAGAAGCCAGAGGAGGATGAAAAGAAGGAGAAGGAGAAGAAGGAGGACGAAGACCTCGTAGCGGATGTGGACATCTTCCACTGGCAGGACGAAAGAATCCAGACGGTCCAGAGAGCACAGGCCGACAGGGACCGGAACAGAACCCACAGTGCGGTTTTCCTGATCAACAGGAAGAGATTTCTTCAACTGACTGATGACAAGATGCGCACCATCAGGATGACGCGTGACGGGAAGTGGGGTATCGGCGAGAACGACCGGGCATACATATCCGATTGGAAAGAGAGACAGGCCGACTACTACCGGGTCAACATAGAGACCGGAGAGCGGACACTATTCCTCGAAGGCCACAAGCCGGCTCTCTCCTCACGCGGAGGCCGCGGGGGACAGGCTTCCCCACTTTCACCAGACAGCAAGCATTTCCTCTACTGGCAGGACGGACATGTCTGGGACTATGTGCTCCGGTCCGGCAGGAAGGTCAACCTAACCGAGAACGCACCTGTCAACTTTGCCAACGCAGAGTGGGATTACGTGGGAGAAAGGCCTCCCTACGGGACAACTGGATGGACAAAAGACGGCAAGGCGGTGATCCTCAGCCACCGCTATGATCTGTGGCTACAGCCTCTTAACGGAAGCGAGCCGACCAACCTCACCGGGGACCGGGGCGAAAGAGAGGAAACACGGTTCCGTTACATCCGAACGGACCCCGAGGAACGCTTCATCGATCTAAAGGAGCCGATGCTGCTCTCGGCATACGGGCAGTGGACAAAGAAGTCGGGGTTCTTCGAATTGAACCGCGGAGAACTCAAAGAGCTGGCATACGAGGACTGCCGTTTCGGTTCCCCCAGGAAGGCCAAAGAGGCCGACGTATTCATGTACACCCGTGAGACCTTCGCCGACTTCCCTAACTACTACATCAGTGACGGCACATTCTCGCCGCCTCGTCAAATAACCGACGCCAACCCCTGGCAGTCGGAATATGAGTGGGGCCGCAGCATACTTTTCGACTACACCAACAACGACGGTGTGAGGCTCCAGGGATGGCTCGGTATCCCTGATGACTACCAGCAGGGTCAGAAACTACCCCTGCTTGTGAACTTCTACGAGAAGAACTCTCAGAACCTGCATCGCTATCCACGGCCGGTCTACCGCTCGGGGCCCAACTTCGCCGGCTACGTCAGTAACGGCTATCTGGTGATGCAGCCGGATGTCCATTTCAGGACCGGAACCTCTCACAGCGATATGCTCGAATGTGTGGAAGCTGCTGTGAAGAAGGTGATCGAAATGGGTTATGCCGACCCTGAGCACGTCGGTCTGCACGGACACAGCTACAGCGGCGGCGGGTCATGCTTCATAGCCACCCGCTCTGACATGTTCGCTGCAATCACCGCAGGGGCAGCGCCGATCGACCTGATCTTCGAGTTCAACATCCTCTTCAGTGGAAGTGGCCAGAACAACCACCAGTACGACATACACGGCCAGGGACGCTACGGTGTAAGCCCCTACGACGACTACGAACTCTACGAGAGCCAGTCGCCGATCACCGGGGTCCAGAACATGGACACCCCCCTGCTCTACCTGCACGGCGGGTCCGATCCGACGGTGGAGTATCTGATGGGGATTGAGCTCTACAACGCCTGCCGCTTCCTGGGAAAGCCGATGATCTTCCTCTCCTATCCCGGAGAGGGACACGGCCTGCGCAGGCTCGGGAATCAGATAGATTTCCAGACCAGGATGCGCCAGTTCTTCGATCACCACCTGAAGGGGGAACCGGCGCCTGACTGGATGATTAATGGTAGAACCTTCCTGGAGAAAGAGAATCTGAGCGCACGTTCGGCCGCCTGGAGCATCGGCCTCTCTGAGATCGGCTCTCCCACCGCGGCCTGCATCCAGGCATCGGGGGTGATATTGCCCAGCACGCACATCCTCTCCATCTCCGTCCCCAGGTTCCTCCCCTTCAGGTACTCCTCTATCTGGAACGATATAATGTGGCCCATGGGGTAGTCGGGCAGGTAGAGACCGTAGTCGATCATATGCGAATAGATGGCCAGCAGGATGACATCTTCCTCGCCGAACATCGGCGCATAGTAGGTATTCCATATTCCCCCGGCGATCCGGATGACCGCATCCTTGAGCTCGGCCGCCGTGGCGTCAGGGTGGTCGTACATCCAGTGCCATACCTCCATCTCCACCAGGGAAACACCGGCTATCTCGAACGTATTCCATAGCACATCAAGCGCTTTGAGGTGCTCGGCGTCGGGATCCTCCTGAGAGAGTCCCAGCAGCTCCAGGTCGCGGTCCTGGAACACGAATGCGAATGCCTCCGTGAATGCGTTGTTCGGCACACCACTCAGCATGTAGTGGTCGACGCGGTTCAGGGAGAGGACCTGCTCGCAGTTATGGCCGAACTCGTGAACGGCGATGTTGTATCCCTTGTAGTTCATTCCCGTTTGAGGAACGCGTGTTCTCAGGTGGGCATTGTCCGCCCTGCGCCCCGCCCCCATTGCATGGCCGGAGCCGCGGGCCGGGTCTACCGTGACCTTCGAAGCCAGAAAATCAGCAGTACCTGCCGAGAACCCGAGCTTGCGGAGCAGGTTGGGCAGGTCGGCATCAAACGCCTGCGGTGTCGGGTATCTACTGGAGACGATCCGATCCAGATCTGATTCCTGATAAGTCCCACGCGGCTTGAAGCCATTGTACCAGATATCGAACGGGCGCAGCGGACGGCCAAGCCGCTCACTTATGAATTCAGCGGTCCGGGCGGTGACCGGCGAGGAGAGGATGTTCTTGAACATCTCCTCCACCCTGGCTTCGGGTATCTCCCTGTTGCGCTGGAACCGCCTGTCCATCAGGGTCGGCGTATCGGGGTAATAGGGATCGTTCAGCCGCTCCGCATTGAAGATTTCCAGAATATGGGAATAGCGGCGATCGGGCTCGGGAGAGCTGTCTATCGATTCAGGCACTTCCACACCTTCGACATCGTGCACGGGTGAAACCGCCACTCCGTTTGAGGCCGGAGTCCAGTCTACCGCCGGGTTGTCTATCACTATTGCCGGGATCTCCTGGCGGATGATCCTCTCCATGATGAGTTGGATCATCTCCTGGTGGGCCACGCCCTGCGTGTCCGCATAGCGGGATTTGAGCTCGTCGCGCAGGTTCCAGTGGCTCAGCAGCTTCATCCCGGCAGGGAAGAGACGCCTGCCATCCTCTTTGAGGACATGGTGCATGTAGATGTTGTACTTGTTGACGTAGTCGTGGGCTCTTACGTACGCCCTGCTCACTTCCTGGTTGATCTCGGGCGGCACCCTGGTTGAGAAACTCTCACCAAGTCGCGCCTGCGCCCATTCCAGACGCGACCAGCTGGGACCGAGGCTGAGCCGTTCCTCCAGCGTGTGGAGGGGAAAGTTCAGCAGCACCACGAAGGCTATCTTCA
>JAGLTZ010000222.1 GCA_023135015.1 Candidatus Latescibacterota bacterium | reverse complement strand
GTTGCGTGACAGGGCACTAGTACTCTGCCTTCTGGCCGCCGCCGTTCTCTGTCCGGCACACGCAACTGCCCAGACCGGCCCGGCGGCGGCATCACTACTCCCTCCCCCGGGCGAGTGCAAACTTAGCATCGCCCTCCTCGGAGGATGGGCCTCGTTCTCTCAGAAATCGGTCAACGACGTGATCCGTTTCGACAACCTGCTGCTGACCACACCTGTCAGTGAAGGAGGCGCGGGCCTGGATAAGGGTCTGGATCAACTGACCGACGGGTTGAGCTTCGGGGTGGAGATACGATACCGCCTGAGTTCCCGGTGGAGCGCAGTAGCCGGTTTTGAGAGGCTCAAAGATCGAACCCGACTCGATTTCGATTTTACCTACGATCCGGGAACGGGGCCTGAGGAGAGCTTTATCAAATACGAAGCTGACGCATGGCCGATATATGCAGGCGTGATCTATTCCTTCCGCTTCACCGAGAGGCTCACCTACGGGGTGGGAGTGGCGGCGATCTACTTCCCCTCCTCCCGGCTTTATCTCTCGGCAGAACGCAGCAGTCTGCCCATTATCGAGCAGGAGGGCACGGCATCGGGACTGGGAGCACTGATTTACTGGACCGGCGACATGGCTTTAGGGAGTCCTTTCAGCGTCGTCGGCTCCATCCGTATGCGCCTTGGTGACGTGGGTGATCCAAAAGACAGCAGCGGGGACAAGATAAACAATCCGTATACCGGTGAACCGCTCACAGTCGACTGGTCGGGAGTGGATATTCTTATCGGTCTTATGATCGATCTATTTTAGCAGTTCCACTAAAATCGCCTTCTGCGCATGCAGGCGGTTCTCAGCCTCATCGAAAACCACAGAATGGGGACCGTCGATGACTTCGTCGGTGATCTCCTCTCCGCGGTGGGCGGGCAGGCAGTGCATGACGATTACGTCCGCTTTCGCTTTCCCGACGAGTTCGCGATCCACCATATAACCTTTGAAATCCCGCCTTCGCTGCTCGGCTTCCGTTTCCTGCCCCATGCTGGTCCAGGTATCGGTGTAGATGATATCCGCCCCCTCAACGGCCTCAGCCGGCGCCCGTGTGAGGAAGACATTAGGATTCGCGCCCGTGGCCCGCTCGAAGATCTCACCGTCCGGCTCATACCCCTCCGGGATCGCCAGCGAGAGTGATATGTCAAGCCTCAACGCTGCGTTCAGCCATGAGTTGCACAGATTGTTTCCATCACCCACAAATGCCACCTTCACTCCCTCGGCCTTCCCCTTATGCTCCTTAATAGTCAGCAGATCAGCCATGACCTGGCAAGGATGGAGCAGGTCGGATAGGCCGTTGATGACCGGCACTTCAGCATGTTCGGCGAGCTGGAGAACATCGCTGTGCGCAAAGACCCTGGCCATGATGCCGTCGTTGTAGCGGGCCAGCACGCGCGCTATATCCGCCACCGACTCCCGCTTTCCCAACCCGATATCGGACGGCGCCAGGTAAAGCGCATAGCCGCCCAGCTGGTACATACCAACCTCGAAGGAGACGCGCGTGCGCACCGACGGCTTCTGGAAAACCATGGCAAGGGTCTTTCCTTTTAGCTCATCGCACCCTCTGCCCGCTTTCAGTTCCGCCTTCAGACGGGAAGCCTCTTTCAGAAAGTTCAGTACTTCTTCACGTGTGCATTCCGAGATGTCGAGGAAGTCTCTGTGGTCAGCCATCGGGATCCGTCCTTTCCTCTCCTCCTGTCGATATCTCCCCTACAGGATATACCGGCTGAGGTCCTCATCGGCGATGATGTCCTCCAGCCTATCCCGAACATTATCGGCTGTGATGGTATAGGAGTCTTTCCTGCTCTCCGGCACCTCGAACAGAATGTTCTCCAGCAGTAACGTCAGTATCGTATGCAGGCGCCTGGCACCTATATCCTCCGCCCGTTCATTTGCCAGGCTCGCTGCCCTGGCTATCTCCCCTACCGCTTCCTTCTCGAAATGGAGGTCTACCTCTTCTGTGGCCAGCAGGGCCGTGTACTGCTTTATCAGGGCGTTCTCCGGTTCGGTCAGGATCCGGATGAAATCATCTGTCGTCAGGCTGGCCAGCTCCACCCTGATCGGGAAGCGCCCCTGAAGCTCGGGGATCAGATCGCTCGGTTTGGCCACGTTGAATGCGCCGGCCGCGATAAAAAGAACGTGGTCTGTCTTTATCATTCCGTACTTCGTGGTCACGGTGCTTCCCTCCACGATGGGAAGCAGGTCGCGCTGCACTCCTTCGCGGCTCACATCCGGCCCGCGGTAATCCGAGCCCCCCCTGTCGGCGGCGGCCACCTTGTCCAGCTCATCGAGAAAGACGATCCCGTTCTGCTGCACCCTCTCCAGAGCCTCAACGATCACCTTATCCATATCTATCAGCTTGGACGCCTCATCCTGCTGCAGGATCTTGCGGGCCTCACGCACCTTCACCCGGCGCTTCTTGCCCTTCTGGGGCATCAGGCCCGAGAAGAGCTCGGAGAGATTCACCCCCATCTCCTCGAGGCCGACCGGCCCCAGGATAGAAACCATCGGGTGCTGGTCGGCGGGCATATCGACCTCCAACTCCCGCTCGTCGAGGGTGCCGGCGGCGAGCTGGCTTCGAAGCTTCTCCCTGGTCCTCTCCCATGAGTCCTCTCGATCCTCCTCCACCCCTTCCACCTCCCCTGCGGCCTGTGGCACACCATACGACTTTGCGGGTCGTGGCAGGAGCAGGTCGAGGATGCGCTCATCTGTGTTGCGTGCCGCAG
>JAGLTZ010000221.1 GCA_023135015.1 Candidatus Latescibacterota bacterium | reverse complement strand
CTAGTACCCATCAAGAGTTTCCGGATGGAAACCAATCGCAGCCAGTTGCTGCATTAGATGCTGCATATCGGGTGGAAGTTCAGCCTCTATAGATATCTCCTCGCCGCTCACCGGATGCTCGAATTGAAGACGTAATGAGTGAAGTGCCTGCCGCGGCATCACATCGAGAAGAGATTCGGCCCTGGTGCGCTTTTCCGGCATAAATCCGCGCACCGCCTTTTTACGGCCTCCATACATCGGGTCTCCTACAACGGGGTGACCAGAGTGGGAGAAATGCACCCTGATCTGGTGGGTCCGGCCGGTCTCGAGGACACACTCCACTGAAGAGACCACATCATACCGCGTGATAGTTCGGTACCTTGTGACTGCTGGTCGAGCTCCCCGAGGAATCCACGGGGTTCCGTCCTGAGGAGCGGCTCGAACTGTCCTGCTTCCCTTCAGCATCCTTTCCTCCTCCCCAGGTCTTCCCCATCGTTTTTCAAGAGCGGTTTTGTGCGGCTCGAAGGCCGCCATACGCTTCCGGTCGGTGCGGTTGCGCCCTATCCAGGTCTCGATGGTGCCCTCCTCCGGTTCCGGGTGCCCCCAGACGACCGCATTGTAGAGTCGATGGATCTTCCGCTCCTTCATCGCGGCCGCCAGCGCAATGTGCACCACCTGGCTCTTGGCAACCACCAGCAGGCCCGAGGTGTCTTTGTCCAGGCGGTGAACGATACCTGGACGCAGCACACCCCCTATACCGGACAGATCGCGGCAGTGGTAGAGAAGGGCGTTCACCAGCGTGCCGGAGGGATGGCCGGGGGCGGGATGAACCACCATGCCGGGAGGTTTGTTGACAACTACCAGATGTCTGTCCTCATAGCGGATGTCGAGAGGGATATTCTCCGGATCGAGAGAAGGCTCCTGGGCTGGCGGCACCACGAGGACGATCACCTGCCCGGGCACGGCCGGCCGGCTTCCTTTCGGCCTTCGCCCGTCTACCGTTACAGCTTCTTCCTTAATCAGAGCTTCTATGCGTGAGCGGGAAAGATCTTCGAACTGCCGTCCGAGGAAGTGATCGAGGCGCTCCCCATCCTCCTGGGGTGTGGTGGGCAATCCAGGCTGGGAGGTAACTGTGAGCTCGCGCCGTTCAGGCTTCGAGCCGGCCATCCTCTTTATCCCCCTCTCCCACGACCAGGAAGAAGAGCATCAGAAGAACCACGCCCACCGACACTCCCATATCGGCGACGTTGAATATAGGCCAGACCAGTCTCTCGGAGAGTCCGACCTGTATGAAGTCCACCACCTCGCCGAATCGTAGGCGGTCGATCAGATTGCCGACAGCGCCTGCAAGGATCATCGCCAGAGCGATCCGGGGCCAGTGATCCCTCTTCGGCAGCTTGACTATGTAGTAGCTGACCACCAGGGAGGCGACCACGCTGAAGATGATGTAGAAGGTTGCCGGACCGAGGCTGAGGCCGAAAGCCGCCGAGGGGTTACGGATATAGGTGATACGCAGAAGGAATCCCGCGATCGGAATACTCTGGTTTGGAGACATTGTGGCGGCGATAAGCGCTTTGGTAGCCTGGTCCAGCACCACTATCAGAGCCGACAGGCCGAAGGCCCACATCAGGTTGTCTTTGTCGACTTGCGCTCGTCGTCCTTCATCTTGCAGGCTATGCAGAGGCGGGCGTGGGGAACTGCGTTGAGGCGTTCCTCGGAGATGAACTCACCGCACTCCTCACACCTTCCGTAGGTGCCGCTCCCGATGCGATCCAGAGCCTGGTTCAGGTGATAGAGGAAACGCCCCTCACGGGAGGCAAAGAGGAATGCCTTTTCCCGCTCCATGGCGTCGGTGCCCTGGTCGGCCATGTGGTAGGAATAGGCGGAGATATCACCGGTCGAATCGGTGATGGTCGCGTTCATGCTGCTGCCCTCAAGGTAGTCGAGCTCTTTGAGGAGAGCTTTCCGCTTCTTCTCGAGCAGCCTTCTGTATTTCCCGAGCTTTGCTTTTGACAGGCCCTTTGCCATCTCCATTAACTCCTTCTGGCCCCCACCCTGAATACCCACATCCATCCACCTGCAGGCCCCGGGGTAAGCAGACTAATCACCTTTCGGTTCCCCACGAGCATTCGCGATAGTAATCGTAACAGATTCTCCGTCGACTTTCCATTCTTCCTGTCTGTCCGATTTCTCCAGCAGCCCCTGCTGCAGAACGACAGCCAGCGCTTCCTCCGCCACGTAATCCTTATGGGCCGCTACGGCCGATTCCAGGACCGTGGAGGCCTGATATCCAATTCTGATACGATCGGTGACAGCGTAGCCCACATTGCGCCGCAACCCCTGGATGCGGGTTGTAAATTCGCGGGCCAGACCTTCCTCTATGAGGTCCTGATCCAGTTCTGTATCAACTCCAACCACCAGATCCCCCTCACGCTCCACGACCAGGTTCACCGGTTCGGCCTCTTCCACGATGACATCCGAGGGCTCTATATCAAACGATTCACCTTCAATTTCCAGCCGAATCCCCTTCCCCGACTGTACAAGTTCGAGCTGCGCCTGGTTTATCGCGCGGATCGCACCGGCCACCATGTTTGCCTGCTTTCCGAACCTGGGACCCAGGTTAGAGAAATCAGGCTGTGCAGCCAGCTTCATGAAGTCCGAGGTTGAGGCCACAGCCTCCACACTCTTAATGTTCATCTCCTCCAGAATAATGGATTCCAGGCGCTTCAGAGCCTGCTTCTGCCATTCGTGAGGAGCGACGACTTTCATCACTCTCAGAGGCTGGCGCACCTTTAATCCGGCGCGGTTGCGGGCGGCACGGCCCAGCGCCACGACCTGCCGGACGTAATCCATGTTTCTCTCAAGCTTCTCGTCCACCAGCGAGGACTCGCCGGCGGGGTATTCACTCAGATGCACGCTCTCGGCGGCGTCTTTCCTCCAGGCCTGAAGGTTCCGCCATATCTCCTCACTGGTGAAGGGAACAAACGGTGCCAGCAGACCCGCGCAAGTGACCAGGACCTCGTGCAGTGTCTGGTATGCGGCGTTCTTGTCGGGACCTGGCTCGCCCTTCCAGAAACGGCGTCGGGAACGTCGTACATACCAGTTGGAGAGATCTTCGATTACAAAGTACTGCAGGGCCCTTGCGGCACGGGTGACCTCGAAACCGCCCAGGTACCGGCGAACAGCCCTGGTCGTCCGGTGCAGGCGGGAGAGGACCCAGCGGTCGAGCAGCGGTAGATCACTCACCGGAATGCGTTCTGCGGCGTCGGGGTCGAAGCCGTCGATATCGGCGTAGAGCACAAAGAAAGAGTGCGTGTTATGAAGCGTGCCGAAGAACTTGCGGCTGACCTCGGCAATCCCATCCTCGTCGAACCTGGTCGAAGCCCACGGAGGGCTGTTCGTGACCAGGTACCAGCGCAAAGGGTCCACACCCCACCGGTTGATCACCCCCCACGGATCGACCGTGTTCCCTTTGCTCTTCGACATCTTCTGGCCCTCCTTGTCGAGGACCAGTTCGGTCACCAGGCAGTGCTTGTAGGGCGGGCGGTCCATGAGGAAGGCCGAGATGACCAGCAGGCTGTAGAACCAGCCTCTGGTCTGATCGACTCCTTCGCTGATGAAATCGGCGGGAAACTGGCTTTCGAAGATCTCACGATTCTCGAATGGGTAGTGCCACTGTGCGAACGGCATCGCACCCGAATCGAACCACACATCTATTACCTCAGGAGTGCGCCACATCGTGCCCGGGCTGCACGATGAACAGCTCCATGTGAGTGAGTCCACAAAGGGCTTGTGTGGGTCGAAGTCCTCCGGCACTTCCTGGTCGGAATGCTCCTTCAGCTCCTCGACAGACCCTATGCAATCCAGATGCCCGCAATCGGGGTTGTCGCACCTCCAGATCGGCAGCGGCGTACCCCAGTAGCGGTTGCGCGAGAGCGCCCAGTCCTGGTTGTTCTCCAGCCACTCACCCATCCTCCCCGTGCCTATCTCGGGCGGGACCCAGTCGATGCTGCGGTTGGCGGACAGCAGCTGCTCTTTGATCGCCGTCGTCCGTATGTACCAGGAAGGCTGCGCCATGTAGAGCAGCGGGGATTCGCAGCGCCAGCAGAAAGGGTAGGTGTGCGTGTCCACCCCGGCGCCGAAAAGAAGTCCGCGCTCGGCCAGGTCCCTGATGATCTGCGGATCGGCTTCCTTAACGAAGACGCCCGCCCAGGAAGTAACCTCCTTCTTGAACTTCCCTTCGTTATCGACCGTCTCGACTACAGGCATTCCTTCGCGCTGGCCAGTGTTATAGTCATCCTCTCCGTATGCGGGGGAGGAATGCACAAGCCCGGTGCCATCCTCGTCGGTTACATAATCATCCGCGACAACCCTGCTGGTGATCGTCTCATCCATCTCCATGAAGGTGAACGGCCGCTGATATTTCAGACCCACCAGGTCGGACCCCATGAAGCGGGCTACTTCTCCCACACCTTCCTTCCAGGAACCCGGCTTCTCCCGGTTGCCGAACAGATCGAGGGCCCGGTTCAATGCCAGGATCAGCCGCTCCCTGGCGCCCAGCGGATCGGCGGCCCCGCGCACCTCTGCCGCATACCTTTCCCCGTAAAGCCCGTCCAGCGTCTCGGCCAGGAACGGTTTCGTGGTATCAACCTCTATTTCGACATAGGTGAGATCGGCGTGGACCACAGTGAAGGTGTTGCTGATCATTGTCCAAGGTGTCGTGGTCCAGACGAGCAGGCTGCGGGACATCCCCTCGGGCAGATCTGCGAGGATCTCCGCCGCCGGACCGGGATCGAGGACCGGGAACCGGACATAGATCGACGGGTCTTCAGTGGATTCGTATCCCAGCGAGACCTCGTGGCTGGACAGCGGAGTGCCGCAGCGCGGACAGTACGGAAGGATCCGGCGCCCTTCGTAGATCAGGCCCTCCTTGAAGAAGCGGGAAAGGATCCACCAGACCGTTTCTATATACTCTTTTGTAAATGTGAAGTAGGGATCATCCAGGTCGAGCCAGAAGGCGATCCGCTCCGTCAGATCCCGCCAGTCCTCCTCGTATTTGCGAACGGAGGTCCTGCATATCTCATTGAATTCGGTGATGCCGTACTCTTCAATTTCGGCCTTGTGATTCAGTCCGAGCTGCTTCTCCACCTCGATCTCGACCGGAAGTCCGTGGGTGTCCCAGCCCGCCTTACGGATAACCCTGTAGCCCTCCATGGTTTTGAGCCTGCAGACCAGATCCTTGTACGTGCGGCTCTGGACGTGGTGAACGCCCGGCAGGCCGTTCGCGGTAGGCGGACCCTCGTAGAAGACATAGTCTGGCGCACCCTCGCGCATCTCGACCGTCTTCCGGAAAATGTCATTCTTCCTCCACCACTCCAGGACTGCCTCTTCGCGGCCTGGGGAGTGGTTCACCTCGTCAACGAGCTGAAATGGGCTCTTATTCCCGGTATCGGTCGCACTCATTACTTTTTCACAATCAGGTTTTCCAGAAGGTTGAAAGCGGTTACAGCTCTTCGATCACCCTCATCATAAGCCGCACAAGGCATGGTATGGCCCCTACGGCTGCCTCCGTGACTTCACCCGTATCTGCAAGCTCGTGGGGATCGGAAATGCACTGAGAGGTGACGACTGAGACCGCCATGACTTCCATTCCCTGGTGAACTGCCGCAATCACCTCGGGTACCGTACCCATGCCCACCACGTCGGCGCCTATCCCCCGCATGAACCGGAACTCCGCATCCGTCACCATGTCCAACCCAACCACGGCCGCATATACTCCAATATGAAGGGGAATACGTTCTTCACCAGCGAGCTTT
>JAGLTZ010000220.1 GCA_023135015.1 Candidatus Latescibacterota bacterium | reverse complement strand
TTCTACCCTACATCACTTCTTGTAAGCGGTTACGACATTCTCTTCTTCTGGGATGCCCGGATGGTCATGGCCGGACTGGAGTTCACCGGCAAGGTGCCCTTCGAGCACCTGTATATACACGGGATGATACTCGACGAACTGGGCCGACCGATGAGCAAGAGCCTGGGCAATGGCATCGACCCGATCGAAATGGTAGAGAGGTACGGCGCCGACGCAGTCCGCTACAGTCTGTGCGTCCTTACCACAGAGGGACAGGATATCAGGTTGGCGGAATCGAAATTTGAAATGGGACGCAACTTTACCAACAAGCTGTGGAATGCCTCGCGCTTTGTGTTGATGAATATGGATGGACACGGGCCGGCCGATGGGAAGGTGGCACTGGAACTCGCCGACCGGTGGATCCTCAGCCGGTTTCAGGGATGCGTCGACCGTGTCACATTGCGTCTTAAGGAGTTGAAGTATTCGGAAGCGGCGAAGGATCTGTACATTTTTGTCTGGAACGAGTTCTGCGACTGGTATCTGGAGCTTGTAAAGGAGCGGCTTGGCGATCCCGAATCAGAAGGTGCTGATGCCGCAAGGGCGGTTCTGGTCTTCGTTCTGGATGGCATCCTGCGGCTGCTTCACCCGTATATGCCGTTTGTCACCAGCGAGATCTGGGAACTGCTCGGGGAAACACTGGGTGGTGTGAAGACCGAATTTGAGTTGTCACCGACCACAACTGTCCGTCTGGTCAAAAGGGATGGTGATTTTCTACTCACGGCGCCCTGGCCTAAACCCAACCCCGATCATTACGACACCGATGCAGAGATCGAAGTGGGAATGATCCAGGATGCAGTAACAGCTGTCCGCAATATCAAGGGCGAGATGAATGTGCCGCCCGGCAGCGGAGGGACAGTGCATATCCGGGCCGACGATGAGGACTCTATTACCGCTCTCCGGTCTAACGAAGGCTACATTCGCTCGCTCGGCGACCTGGATGCGGTAGAGGTCGCAGCTGAAATATCCAGGCCCCCTGCTTCGGGTTCTGCCATCGTAAGGGGTATGGAGATCTACCTGCCGCTCGAGGGGTTGATAGACTTGGAGGTGGAAAGGGAACGCCTGGCCAAGGAAGTGGAACGCCTGAAGGCGGCACTGTCGGGGGCTGAGTCCAAACTCGCCAATCAGCATTTCCTGGAGAAGGCCCCGGCGGAGGTTGTGGAAAGGGAGAGTGAAAAGCGGGACGATATCAGGGAGCGCCTGCAGAAGGTGGAGGAACTGCTCGAGGGCCTCTCCGCCTGATTCTCCTCTTTTTCAGGAAACAGGCATATCTGCGGATGGCGGTCGACTGCGGTACCGCCGGAACCAGACCAGCAGCCCGACTAGAAAACTAACTACCAGCAGAACTCCTACTACACGCCAGAAGTAGAGACTCCCGGCCGGGGCTCCTATTTCTGCAGTGAAGGCATCGACCTCCACTTTGTCATTGATCAGATCCTCGAGTTCTACAGTCCACTGCACGCTTGCTCTGTCTGACTGCCAGTCGCCGTTTGTGCGGCTTATTGTCGGGCTGTGCAGGGTTACTGTAAGCCCGCCTTCGCTCATAAAGGCACCTACGAGCACCCTTCCCATTCCCTCGAAGAAACCTTCTTCCTTCTCTTCATCCGGTTGTTTCGCTTCGCTTCTGAAGCCTGATGACGGCTGCCGGTAGTATATATTACCGTCATCGGACTCTTCGAGTGTGAAGATGAAGAGCCTGTTCGATCCGTTCCCTCCCGCCTCCTCTCCGGGACGCTTTTCCACAATCATCCTGTTGATGACAGGCAGGTCGCGCCAGTCTATTACTGTCAGTTCTATAGCGACCCTGTCGAAATCGTCATCGCTGTACTCTTCCACTACCGGAGAATGTAGAAGCCTGGGATCGCCTGCGAGTTCCCGTCCCAGCTCCTTGAACCTGTCGGCAAGGTCATCGATACCTGAAGCGCCCTCTTCTCCGAGGTCGGCCAGCTTTTTACTCAACCCCATATCGAACCGGAGTCTGCCGCTTCCATCGGAGTTTATCCATATCTCCTGATTTACATAAAAGCACCCGCTCAGCAGAAGAGAACAGAGCAGAGCAGTCAGTGGTTTAAGAAGTTTCATGAAACCGGCTCCTGTGGACTTTCTGTCATCACTCTTGGTTGCAGCTTCGATCTGCGAACGATGAATAGGCCCAACAGTATCACAGATCCACCGAGAACTATACGCCAAGTGATCTCTTCTCCCAGCACGAGCCAGCCCAGAAACAAGGCGACTATCGGGTTGATGTAGGTAAAGGTGCCGGCCCGTGCAGGAGCCATATGGGTTATCAGGTAGATGTATGCCGAATAGGCAATAATACTGCCAAAAAGGACCAGATAGGCCAGACTCACCCACGACTGTATTGAAGCATGAGGCCAGCTGCCGCCGCGGACGATGAGGTCAAGCAGCAGCAGAAAAACAGCTCCGGCGAGGGAGTGGACGGCGGAGCTCACCAGTGGAGGTACCGCCTTCAGCGTCCGTTTCGCCAGAACGCTTCCCCCCGACCATGCGTTTCCGCCCACGATTATTACGCCGACAGCATAGAGTGGGACACGCCCAACACTAGCCGTCCATTTCGGGTCAATCAGGATGCCGACCCCGACTAGTCCAATAACCAGACCCCCGACAAGCATGACCGTCAGACGGTCCCCCTCAGCACCCAGGCTGCCGTAGAGGGCCATCAGGAGGGGGCTCATGCACGTCAGCAGCGCTGCCAGCCCCGAGTCTATGTGCTGTTCCGCCCAGAACATGCCGCCGAGTGCGATTCCAAGAACCAGCACTCCTGAGAGCAGAAGCCATCCCCATGTGCAAAGATCTGTCGGAAACTTCTGGCCCCGGATGAGCGCGTACCCTCCCAGCAGAAGCCCGGCAATCATCAGCCGCACGCCAGCCATCCAGAATGGA
>JAGLTZ010000022.1 GCA_023135015.1 Candidatus Latescibacterota bacterium | reverse complement strand
CAGTATGAGCCCTCCCATCCCCCCCATCAGTCCGATCAGGCCGGCTTCGGAGAGGAAGAGCCGCATCACATCCGCATCGGTTGCCCCCATCGCTTTGAGCAGTCCTATCTCCCTGGTCCTCTCCAGGACGGCCATCACCAGGGTATTGATTATCATCATGGCGGCCACAAGCAGGCTTATTCCGCCTATGGTGGCAAGGAAGGTATTCATGAAGATGAAGCCGAGCCGGATCTCGGCAAGCTGGTCCAGTATCGAATCCGCTCTGAAACCCATCTCCACGACTGACTCCTGCACCGAGCGCACTGCCATGACATCATCGGTAAGGACCTGTGCCAGCGGATAACCCTCCCGCCCGGTTTCACCTGTCAGCACCGATTCCAGGCTCCGGAAGGCGCGTGCAAAGAAGGGCTCGACCACATCAACCGGCACATAGAGGGATATGCCGAGGAAATCGGTCAGGGTACCCGCCCCGTCTACAATCCCCAGCACGGTCAGCTCGAGGCGCACCGGTTCTACAAGCCCGAGCGGCAGCCTCTGGAGCAGGTTTTCAAGCGGAAGGGCGTTCAACATCGGTGGGAGTTCGATCCCTTCGAGCATACTGGTTTCACCGCCTGCTTCCCCCTCCCGGCCTCCCAAGCCGGGCGCCTGTGCGGTGAGGAAGGAGACCTTCTGGCCGACCAGGGTGTCGGGTTCGGCTCCCTCAGGCAGCAGCCTGCGGACCGCCCGGGTGGAAATGACCACACCTCCCTTCTCTCCCTCTTTGTAGAGCCGGCCCGAAAGGAGCTTGACCCTGCCGCGTTCATACTGTTCCCCCAACACCCGCGCAGGCATGCCTTCCAGACTCAGGAACTGCTGCGTCTCTCCGATACGCAGCAGCCCGGGAACGGTCAGCACCGGGTACGCATCCCGCGCCCCCGGCAGGATCCGCATCCTTTCAATGGCCGCGGCATCCAGGACCGGCAATGAATCAGGTCCCGCATCTTCCCTGCGGGCAGGGGGTCGCACGGTCACCGAGGTCAGAACGTTCTCCTCGTTGAACGCACGCATGACATTCCTCTGGGTGCCCACACCGATCGATACCATGCTGGTCATCGCGCCTATACCTATAGTGACGCCGGCGGCAGTCAGTATCGTCCGCAGGCGGGTCTTCCGCAGGTTGCTCAGTGCGTACTGGAACTGGTCGCGGAGGATCATGCCCCGCCCTCTCCCACAACGCGCCCGTCTTCGAGGCGGACGATGCAGTCGGCGATCCGGCCAACCCCCTCCTCATCGTGACTGACCAGGATCACTGTCAGCCCGCTATCGCGGTTGAGTCCCTGCAGCAGATCCAGGATCTCCCGGCTCGTCCTGCTATCGATGTTGCCGGTGGGTTCGTCGGCCAGCAGCAGCCGGGGATTCTTTGCCAGAGCCCTGGCGATCGCCACCCTCTGCTGTTCGCCGCCTGAGAGCTCAGAGGGACGGTGGTCGGCACGGGCCTGGAGGCCGACCTGCTCCAGAGCATCCATCGCCAGGCCCTTCCTCTCCTTTGGCGCCACATTCTGCAGTAGAAGGGGCAGTTCGACGTTCTCCAGGGCGGTTCGAGCCAGCAGGAGGTGGAAGGCCTGGAAGATGGTCCCGACGGTCGATCGGCGGTAGAGCGCCAGCTCGCGGCTGTCAAGCAATTCGAGCGACTGGCCCATGACCTCAAGATATCCGGCGGTCGGGGTGTCCAGCCCTCCTATAAGATTAAGCAGGGTGGTCTTTCCGGAGCCGCTGGTGCCGACAACACCAAACAGTTCACCTGCCTGCACCTCCAGCGTGATTCCGTCGACGGCGCGAACCGTATACCCGGCCCTTGTGAAGTGCCTTTTCAGATTGGAACACTGGACGGCCGCCTCAGGCACCTTCGACAACCTCCCGCTTCGCCAGGGCCAGGTGGCCTGCTACGGCACGCCGCAGGAAGGGGAAGTCAACCGGCTTCGGGATGTAGTCGACGGCTCCCAGATCGACACATTCCTGGGCTATCTCCGAGTCGCGGAATGCGGATATCATGATGACACGCGGCTTGAGGCCTGCTTCGGTAATCTCCTTGAGAGTCTGCCTGCCATCCATATCGGGCATGGCGATGTCCAGCAGCACAACGTGCGGACGCCACTCCTTGGCAATCTCCAGTCCCGCCCGTCCACCGGGTGCAGAGCGTACCTCAACATTCTCGAAGAGTTTCATCGTGCTCTCCAGGGCATCGCAGACCAGCGGATCGTCGTCCACGATAAGGATGCGGCCCGGACCGCTATCCTCCTTGCGCTGGTCCATCTCCATCACCTCCCGCTCGATCTGCATGACACTTGCCGGGGAGGTACCCAGCTGCGCCATGGTTTCCCTGACCAGTACCTCTACTCCGTCCCCCTTCCTCAGGAAGGCGGCAGCTCCCATTTCCCGGCACTTTTTACGCAGGTCAGGGGGATCATCGGCCGAAACAATGATAACAGAGGGAGGAGAATCGTGATGTTGAAGCTCCTCGAGCACTTGAAGACCGTTCCCGTCCCCCAGGACCATATCCAGCAGCACCAGGTTGTAAGGACGTTCGGAGAGCAACTGCAGGGTTTCGTGCACGCTCGCCGCAGTCTCCACTTCGCACGGGGCGGACTCGAATGGGCCCCAGCCGGTCAGTACCTCGGTCAGAAAATCCCGGACCGATTCATTGTCGTCTACAACCAGAACCCTTGGTGCAGAACTTCCAGACGGAGCGTTCATACCGGTTCCTTCCGTTTCACTTCGTATTCCCTACTTTAAACGCGTCTCGAACAGTTTGAGAATCCTTTTATACTCATCCATCCACCTTTTCTTTGCACCTGTACGATGCACCAACTCGTCCCATAGGTGCAAGGAGAACGCAGAACTGTCTGGCAGGCCGGTTCAAGCCTTCCTATCTTTCCGCGAGTAGGGTAAAAAGACCCTATCCTGCTCATATCAGGAGACCAGAACGTGCAGATTGCGCATTCCACCCGTTGCGTTTCCGCAGGGCTGATGCTTGCGGGATGCATCCTGCTGCTGCCGTTGCGGACGATAGGGGCCCAGGTCGCCAGGCCCGAGGATGTCGTCACCATCACGCCGGCGCTTTCCAAGACAGGATACAACCCCGGAGAGACTTTCCAGGCTGCGCTGATACTCGACATCATGGATGAGTATCACCTGAATGCCCATACCCTCACAGATCCTTACCTAAGGCCCACTTCAGTTCAGGTCCCTGATGATTCGCCTGTCGACTGGCCATTCATACGCTATCCGGAGGACCTTGAAAAGGCAGGCGTCCCGGTCACCGGGCTCGTGGGCGAACAGTACCATGAACGGATAGTGATACGGCTTGTCGGGCGCATACCGGAGGATGCGGAGGTCGGGGAGCTGAAAACCACGCTGAATGTCGAATATCAGACCTGTACTGAAACATTCTGCCTCTTTCCGGTGACAAAGCCCGCGGAGTTGAAAATACCGGTGGTTGAATCCGGTACCGAGGTCAAGGACATCAATCCCGAGATCTTCGGCAAACCGGGAGAAAGTGGTGATCAGCCGCCGATCCTTCCCTGAACAGGATCCTCACAGGGGGAATACTCCATACACTGAACCTTGAAGAAATTGAAAAAATAACCTGAAAGACAGGCTCACATGGCCCTTGCCGCACGATTGATCGATGTCGAGAAAACCTACAGCATAGGCCCGATCGAAGTTCCAGCTGTCAGGGGAGTCAGTCTCGATATTGAACCGGGTGATTTTATGGCTATTGCCGGTCCATCCGGTTCTGGAAAAACTACCCTGCTCAATTTACTGGGAGTTCTCGATACACCTACCTCGGGAACGATTGAAATAGGAGGAGCGTCAACCGGGGGACTTAAACCGAAAACGCTTGCAGATTTCAGGAACACCCACCTGGGATTCATCTTCCAGACCTTCAACCTGATCCCCGTTCTGACCGCTCATGAGAATGTGGAATTTCCGCTTCACCTGAAGGGTATCTCGGATAACGCGGAGCGGAGCCAAAAGGTGGAGGAGATACTCGAAGACGTGGGACTGGCCGGTCTCTCTGACCGTCGTCCCAACGAACTGAGCGGCGGGCAGCAGCAGAGGGTGGCCGTTGCCAGGGCTCTGGTCAAGGAACCGACGCTGGTCCTGGCTGATGAGCCTACCGCCAACCTCGATAGTGTTACTGCCGAAGAGATCATGGCCCTTATGAAGGAGATGAACGAGAAGAAGGGAACCACCTTCATCTTCTCCACTCACGATCCCCTCGTTATGAAACATGCCGTGAGGCTGGTCCTGCTGCGGGATGGCCGCGTGGAATCTGACAATGCCGGGGAGGGTAACGGCCATGGCACATGAGATCGTACCCGGAACCGTCGGATGGTTGACCACCCTCCGCCTCGGTATCCGCAACCTGGCCCGCCACAGAAGGCGTACATGGATAACGGCCACGACCGTCGCCATTGCAATTCTACTGCTTCAG
>JAGLTZ010000219.1 GCA_023135015.1 Candidatus Latescibacterota bacterium | reverse complement strand
GATGTCGTGGAGGTGGCAGGCCTTCCGGAGCGCGGGTCGATCATGTGGCTGAAACGCACCCCCTCGATTTCGAAGAAGCGGGAGTAGTTGCCGCTCGTGCATACAGCTCCTGATGTTATCCCTATCCGGGCAAGACGTCCCGCGCCGAATGGGTTGCGCACATCCACCACCCAGAGCCCTCCTTCGGGCGGAATCCCGAAGACCCTCAGATCGCCGCCGACATCCACCAGGCCTCCGTTCGCGCCCGTCCGCCGCATCGCCTCGACCGCGCGGTCGATCGCGTAGCCCTTGGCTATTCCGCCCAGATCCACCTCGGCACCGGCCCCTCTCTTGACCGCCCCCTCCGGGACGAGTTCTATCAGGTCCCAGTTCGACGTGGCGCGTGCGGCCGTTAGCTCTTCTTCGTCGGGCATAACCCCTGTCTCGGAGGCCCGGCGCCACAGTTTGATAAGCGGGCCGACCGTGATATCGAATGCGCCGCCGGTCGTCGTGAATGCGGCGTGGGCCATCTTGAGCACGTGGAGGCTCTCGGCGCTGAGCCGGAATTCCCGGCCGGCACCGGCGGCGTTGAGGCTGGAGATCTCCGAGCCCTCCAGCCAGCTGCTCATCAGCATTTCCAGACCCCGCAGCGTCTGTTCGGCGTCCAGGAGCGCCTGCCGGGCGCGGTCTTCGGAGTCGGGGAGTGCGATTGCAGAGAGCAGGCACGAGGTGCCCATGATGCCCTCGGGTTCTGTAGAGAGGGCCATGTAGCTGGCTGTGTGCCTCTCACCGCGTGTCTGCCACATTCCGATGACGACCAGCACGGCCAGGGTGGCAACCGCCCCGATACCTGCAATCTGTTCCTTCGATATACTCATGAAGCCACTTATTTCCTGATTATTATTCCCGGCGTTGCTCCGGTATGCTCCCCTTCACTGACGACAACCTTACCGTTGACGATAACGTATTCGATTCCTGTCGGATACTGGTGCGGGTCTGTCCAGGTGGCTTCATCTATGACAGTGTCTGGATCAAATAAAACCAAGTCGGCGAAGTAGTTTTCTCTAACCTGCCCTCTTCCGTCCAATCCGAATTTCTCTGCGGGGAGGGAAGTGATCTTCCGTATGGCCTGAGATAGAGGGAAAATTCCTTCTTCTCTGGCATATTTGCCCAGTACTCTTGGGAATGAGCCGTAGAAACGGGGATGGGGTTTGCCCTTGTGCAGGATCCCATACGGGGCGACGGCACTGCCGTCAGACCCGATAACAACGAGGGAATGGGATAGGATCCGTTGCAGATTGGGCTCATTCATCATGAACGTTATCATCCCAACTCGATTGTCTTCTTCGATTATCAGGTCCCTCATGAAATCGTATGGTGCCTTCCCGTCTCTCGCAGCAGCTTCGAGAATGTTCATGCCCTCAAGAGGCTTGTTCTTTTCCGTGAAAACGCTGCAGATTACGACTTTATCCCACGAACCGAGTTTCCTCTCCTGCTCGTCGGTGTTGTTCCGCAGTCTGCCGTCCAGATCGGGATTCCTTAATCGTCCGATGAAATCGGCCGTTGTCCCCTGCAGTGCCCACAACGGGAAGTAAAAACTAAGGCTGGTCGAGCCTGCGATGTACGGATATCGATCGGCCAGGATGTCGATCCCATCTTCATGGGCTTCTTCGATCTTTGATATGGCGGCGTCTACCTTCGGCCAGTTCCTTGGATATGCGATTTTAAAATGAGATATCTGTAGGCTGACGCCGGTCTCTCTGGCGATGTCTATCGCCTCATCGATCGACTCGAGCAACAGGTCTCCCTCGTCTCTCATGTGGGTTGCGTAGACTCCGTTGTATTTCGCCACTTCCCGGCAGAGTTCAATGATCTCGGGCGTTTCGGCATAGCTGCCGGGTGCGTATTCGAGACCCGTCGAGAGTCCCAGAGCACCGGCTTTCATGTTCTCCTCCACCAAAGCTCTCATCTGCAGGAGGTCGTTTGCAGCGGGGGGTTCGTCATCGAATCCGATGACCTCTCCTCTTACGGCACCCTGTCCCAGGAGAGTAGCATAGTTGTGTGCGATACCCCTCTCTTCAAGCCGCCGGAAAAAGCCGTGGATATCCCTCCAATCGAGATCGATATCGTACTCGTCTTTCAGTCTTTCCTTTTCTTCATCAAATATCGCATCGGCGATTGGAAACGGTGAAAAGCCGCAGTTGCCGCTGATCTCTGTGGTGATCCCCTGTCTGATGAAGCTCTCGGCTTTGGGATTGGCGATGAGTTCCACATCGGTATGTGTGTGAACGTCGATAAACCCCGGGGAAACCGCCAGGCCATCGGCTTCGATCACGTATGTCGCACTGCTCTTATCCAGATTCTGCCCGATCAGGACAATACTATCACCCTTGATCGCTATATCGATCTCCTGCCCGGGATTCCCCAACCCGTCATACACCGCCCCGCCTGAAACAAGCAGGTCCCAGTCTCTGGCTTTTGAACATCCCTGGATTAGGAGATTTCCTCCCCCCAGACCTAAAAACGCAGCTCCGCGAACCGATTTCTCGATGAATTGCCTTCTTTTAATGGTGCGCTTCATTCCATTCCCCCCGGTGCCCTCGTGCCTGACTGTTCGCTATGCTATTCTCAACTTCAGAGATGGTGGGCGTGTGCCCCTGCAGACATGATGAGGTTATTGGCACCAGCTGTCTGTGTCAATCGAGCGAGTTGCTGATCACGACTGGATTAGGTTACATGGTCAGCAGCCTGTCTTTGGCCGACCGCAGCGCTGTGAACGCGGCATCCTGCGGTGTCCTCTGCGTCTGCTTGCACCACTTCTGGAGGTTCCTTACAATCCTGATTGCCGTGCCCACACTCTGGAGGCTCAGATGAAACGATTCCTGTCGGTTCCCCTCTCAGTAGCACTTGTGCTTCTGCTCGTCCCACAGACGTATGCACAGCAGGAAGAGGAAATACCAGAAGTGCCTCTTCTGACGCTCAAACAGAATATCGCAGTCTTCCAGTTCGAGAATAAAACAGCGAGTCCATATGCAGTCGGGACGGGGATGGCCGACATGCTGGTCACCGCGCTCGTCAAGTCGGGCAGATACATTGTAATCGAGAGGCAGCAGCTGGAATCCGTCATCCAGGAGCAGGGTCTGGGATTGGCCGGCGCGATTACCCCCGAATCGGCTGCACAGGTCGGCCAGCTGATTGGAGTGGATCTGGCCGTATTCGGCTCCATCACCGCTTTTGGGGATGAAAAACGTCGCGTGGGGATCGGAGCTCTGGCAGTGACAAGATCGAGGGCCAGGGTTGTGGCGGATGTGCGGTTTGTCAATACTACCACCGGTGAGATCCTATATGCCGAATCTGTGGAGGGGACGGAATCGCAACTCGGAATCTTTATCGATACCGAAGACATAGATTTCTCTTCGGTGGAGACATGGAGGGACACGAGGATCGGCAAAGCCGCCAGCGAGTGTGCAGAGAAGATAGTCAGATACTCATCTGAGCGCGTTGCGAACGCACCCTGGCACGGCACGCTCATCTCGATGGCCGAAGACGGACCTTTCTGCTACATAAAGCCCGGGGCGGTCAGCGGACTGCAGAGGGGCAACATTCTGTATGTCTACCACAAGGGCCCTGAACTGATCGATCCCGACCTGGGTATCTCTCTCGGTTCGGAGGAAACCCTGACAGGCAGGATCCAGGTTCTCGACCCGAATATCGGGGACGGCAAGGCATCGAAATGCCTCATCTTGGAAGGAACAGGTTTCGCCCGCGGTGACCTGATAAAGATCAAATAGCCTGAGGAGAGGTGACGGTGGTCCATATACTCATCGGTGCGGTCGCAACGGCCGGTCTGCTATTCGTTGTGGATTATTCTAGAAGGCGGTCACTCGACCTGAGGTGGTGGCAGTGGGGTCTCACCATCCCAGCCTTCCTGTATGCGGTTTTCGTGCTTGAGGTGATCGTCAGTTTATTTGAGGAGGGGTCCGTCCTGGGTGCCCTGGTCGTGGGCACAATTATGGGATTCGTTGCGGTTGTGTGGGGTGTGCTGCTCGGGCGGTTCCTCTTTGCACGCAAGACCTGCTGACCGCAAAGGACAATCCAGAGCTGGAAGAGAGACTAAAACGATGTCAGAGGAATCGGTAGACAGACGGAATTTCCTTCAACTTATCGGCCTGGGTGCAGGTGCGCTCGGTGCAGGCCTGGCTGCCCCGGCAGTAGTCGCCGAGACGGAAAACGGCTTCCTTGTCGAGTCCGAGAGCGAGTACGGCGGATTCCTGGTCGAGAAGCTGAAGGAAGGAAAGTATCCGTACGAATGTGACCCTGCGGTCCTGAAGCGGATGAGTGAAAAGTACAACATCTTCAGCCGCAACGGCTGGGACCCGGTACGGCTGAACCGCCCGGAGCGGCGTCTGAACCTGACCTACGAGAACCTGGTCAACGGCAGGGGGGTACTGCAGAACCAGACCCGTCTCGATTACGCACTGATGGCCGCTGCGTGGAAGTACGCCAACATGGGCGGTCCGGGCGGTGCCTACGGATGGGAACTGGGACCGAGTCAGGTCACCGGTGCGGGTCTCGACAGTATGGGAGCTTGGGATCCGGCTGACCTGGATATGACTTGGGGGGAGGCTTCGCTGACGGTCAAACATGCCGCACTGTTCTACGGTGCCTCGCTGGCAGGCATAGCCGAATTGAACCCGCTCTGGATCTATGCTGACCACTACTCTCCCGTTAGGGCAGACAGAGAGAGGGTGATTCCTGTCTACGTCGAAGGCGACCGGTGCGAACGGGCCGGGGACGCCTGGTACATTCCAGGCTCGATGAACCGTGTGATCTCGCTGGCATTCGAGGAGGATTATTTCGCCATTGCCAATTCCCCGGGACGGCTGGCGTCGGCGGCAACCGGGAACGGCTATTCGAGGATGGCGGTGACAGCCTCCACTCTATCCGATTTCATCCGGGCCCTCGGCTACCGGGCCATCCCGGCGGGCAATGGCTTGGGTTTGAGCATTCCGATAGCTGTGGATGCGGGTCTGGGCCAGATCGGCAGGCTGGGTCTGCTGATGACCCCTAAATACGGCCCGCGGGTAAGACTGGCCAAAGTGATCACCGACATGCCGCTGGTGCCCGACTCACCGATCGATTTCGGTGTGACGCAGTTCTGTGAGGCATGCATGGTCTGCGCCGAGCAGTGCCCCAGCGGCGCCATAACCGATGGCCCGCGAACGTGGGAGGGCCGCTCGCCCTCGAACAACCCGGGGGTACTGAAGTGGCATGTCGAGGTTGAGAAATGCTACGACTTCAACGGATTCAGCTGCTCCAACTGCAAGAGGTGCTGTCCCTTCAACAAACCCAATAACTCCTGGCTCCACCGGATGATCCGGCAGGTAATCAAGGGACGCATCAAACCGCTGGATGGGGTGATGGTGGCCTTCGACAGGGCGAGTGGTTACGGCAGGCAGCTCGAAGACGCCGAATTCTGGAAGATGGACGGCCAGAAGAGCATTACCGCCCGAGAATCGATGTGAGGTAGACAGATGAAAGAATCCAGATCAGGTTTCGACGTCAACAGACGGCAGTTCCTGAAGGCTTCCGGAGCCGCAGGGGTGGCCGCAGGGGGTGCCGGACTGGGACTGTTCGGCTATGCAGCGGGGAAAGATCCCAGCACCTATCTCGGGTGGCAGACCTATGAAGGAATGAACCAGTCCTTCAACCGGTCGGCCTGGGCGGTCGACACTCCGACCTACGAGAGGGTAGGTCCCACAAGCCGCCCCGATTCGAGGGTGGAGAACATCTTCGCGCGGCGCTCCAGGTTCATGCGGCAGTACAGGGGAGGGGAGGGGCTGAGCGATTT
>JAGLTZ010000218.1 GCA_023135015.1 Candidatus Latescibacterota bacterium | reverse complement strand
TCGGTTTCTCCGACAGGCTCCTAGATCCTGTCCGATTCTGAACGATAACCATGCTCGTATTGGGAATACGAGAAAGTACATCTACATGTTTTTAGATACTTTTAGGTGTAATCACCCTAATTACATGCAATTAAGGTTGCTGTTCTGTCGGTCCGACAGCTAACATCTATTCTCATAATGGCAATGTTTTCCTCTTTACGGTTGTGATGATGATTCGATCGATACTCCTGTTGAGTTTACTGGCCGCGCCTCAGGGCCCTGGTACTCCGGGTGTAGCTGACCACGCAGTCGGGCCCGGTGAAATGGTATCGGGTTCGATTCTCCTCCTCCCCGAGGGTAGTCATGCGATACTGGTCGAAAAGGCCACTCAGAGCCTTTTTCTCCTCAGGGGTACCCTGCACGACACCCCGGAACTGGTGGAGGTCTTCCGCGCCAATACAGGGGAACAGGACGGGGACAAGCAGTCCGAGGGGGATCTCCGTACCCCGGAGGGCATCTATTTCTTTACCGGGGTCATCGATGGCAGTGAGCTGCCTCCCGAATATGGCCTCAGAGCTTTTGTAACCAACTATCCGAACATTTTCGACCGGCTGGCGGGCAAGCACGGCAGCAATATCTGGCTCCACGCTACCGATGAACCCGAACGCATCACGAACGGATATAACACACGGGGCTGTGTCGTGGTGACAAATGAGGATATGAACCGATTGACGCCGATAATCAGGACGGGACCGTATACAGGCTCCACCGCGTTAGTTGTAAAGGAGCATCTGCGGCGGCTCGATCCGGAGGGGGCCGGCTCCTTCCTGCAGGAGATGCTTAAGCTGGTAGCCGATTGGGAAGCAGCCTGGGAATCGATGGATATCGATCGTTTCATGGCCTTCTACAGCTGGTCTTTCAGCAGCATGGGTAGGAACTACGACGCCTTCCGTGCATATAAAGGCAGGCTGACCCGCCAGTACGAGTACATCAAGGTTGATATCAGCAACCTGCATATTTTCAGACATGACGGCGGGGTGGTCACCGCTTTTGACCAGCGATATGAGTCGGATCGCTATCGCGCACAATCGGCCAAGCGGCTCTATTTCAGGCTCGAGGAGGAGGGCTGGAAGATCGTTTTGGAGACCAGCCGCATCACACCTTTTGTGCCAACGGAACGTGAGCCGGCAGAGGTGGAAATAGGACAGCTCGTCGCCGATTGGGAATCGGCGTGGGAGTCGATGGATATCGACCGATACATGGCTTTCTACGGCAGGTCCTTCTCAAGCAGGGGGATGGATTACGCACGGTACCGTGCCTACAAGAGCCAGCTGATCGAGCGGTACAGCTATATCAGGGTGGATATCAGCAACCTGCGCGTCTATCCCCGTGAAGGCGGTATGGTCGCGTCGTTCGACCAGCGGTATGAGTCGGACGGCTTCCGGGCGCGGTCGTCCAAGCAGCTTTATTTAGAACTCGAAGAGGGTGCATGGAAGATCGTGAAAGAAACCAGCGAGGAGAGATAGTTCCCATCCAGAAACTGGATAGTAGACCCCACTAGGGCGGCTCATGAAAAAAAGCCGATTGCACCTGACATTGATCACGCTCCGGCCGGATGGCCGTAACCGTACCTGGGCTCTGACTCGGCGCAGATTCCTGTGGCTATCAGCCGGTGCGGTCGTGTTTGTGATCCTTGTTGCAGCGCTCATCTACGCCGTAGTGCTGCAGCGGATCGAATACCGTCAGCTTTGGGACAAGTACCAGCTTATGGCTGGACGGGAGATTGTCGCAGTTTCTCCCCAGCCGGCGCCCGCAGACAGAGTTCCGGGGGCAGCCGAGCTTCCGGCTGCCGCTATGCAAACCTCACAGCAGCCCTTACAGCCGGGTGTCGAGACAGTGCCTGCCGGAAGCAGGGCCGCGCTTGATGAGGTACGGCAGGCTGTTGGGGCGGTGGTCCGCCTGGAGAATTTCCGCCTCCGCCCACTGGATGGGGGAGATGGGTGGGAACTCAATGTCCAGCTTACGAAGACCGAATGGACAGGCGAGGTACAGCGCGGGTTTGTTGCGATACTGATTGAGGATGTTGAACGGCCGGGCCGCTTCCTTACTCTTCCCCCCATGACCATTGTAAACGGTCGGCCCCTCTCTGCTCAGGCTGGAGAGTCGTTCGCTATAAGAAGACTGAAGCCGATCAGATACGAATTCTCCCTGCCTGAAGGCTTCCGGATGCGCGAGGTGCAGATGCTAGTCTATGACCGCGAGGGGCGTCTGCTGCTCGAAAGGGTATTTCCGGTAGAGGGAGGATCATGAAGCTGGTTCCCGCGATAGCTGTTGTCGCGACGGCTCTTCTGACTGAAGCTGCACCCGAACCTGTCGTAGACCACATCAAGTTGCCACCGCCAGGACGAGCCCATACTGTCTTCTTCGCCGATACCGATCACGAACTGCACGTATATCATATATGTGGTCGGGAGCCCGGCCCCACGATAATGATCATCGGGGGGATACACGGCAACGAACCGGGCGGCTACCTCGCCGCCGATCTTTACGCCGACCTGACCCTGCGCAGGGGGAACCTTATCGTCATTCCCCGGGCGAATATCTTCTCTATCTATCAGAACACCCGGGGTGTACGGGGCGATATGAACCGTCAGTTCGGAGCCTCGTATGAACATGAGGTCGACCAGAACATCGTAGGTGTAATGGCAAGCCTCATGACAGAATCAGATGCGTTGCTCAACCTTCACGATGGGTCCGGGTTCTACAGTACCGCCTGGGAGGGGCCACGCCGCAATCCCAGACTGTGGGGTCAGTCCATCATCGTGGATGCCGAGGAGTTCTCACGGCCGAACGGGGAACGGGTGAACCTCGAGGCAACGGCTGCAATGGTTGTGGAGCAGGTGAACCGGATGATCATGCAGCCCGGGCACCACTTCCTTGTGAAGAATACGATGACCTTCAACGAAGAGTCCCAGCACAAGGAGCAGCGCGGCTCGGCCACATTCCACGCGGTCAGCCGCGTCGGCATACCCGGTTTCGGAGTAGAGACATCTCAGGATATAACCGACGAGTCCCTGCGCGTGGAATACCAGGTTCTGGTGATCAATGCATTCCTCGAGCATTTCGGGATTATTCCCGATCATCCCCGTTTCGCCCTCGAAACGCCGGCGCTGAATTACCTGGCTGTCTCGGTGAACGGGGGATCCTCCGTCATTGTGGAGAATGGCGGCTCACTGGCGGTCCGGCCGGGTTCGACGGTAGAGATAACACATGTCGAGGCCAATTATGAGCGCGGACTGGTTGTCGATGTGGAGGGAACGGGCAGCTTCAACGATTTCCGCCGACTTATAGTGCTGGAGACAGACGCCCGTGTTTATGTGAGAAAGGACAAGTACCCCTGCGGCGAGATACTCTTTCGGGCAGACGCCTCAGCTGTTGTGCCTGCCTCACCACCCATTTTACCGGCTGTAGGGACCGGGGTGCGGATCGATGCCTTCCGGCTGGCGGTTAACGGCAACTGGACCTACCTCGCCCCGGGTGAGTCACTGCAGGTGTTATGGGGTGACGAGCTGATGCTGGACGACCCGCTGGCGTCGACGACCGAAGGATACAAGGTCAATTTCCGGGGCTTTGTGGGAAATACCACGGTCAACGATGGAGAGGACAGGGGCTATACCATCAACACCGCCCACGACCTGCTTCAGCGTTTCAGCCTGAGCCCTGAGGATGAACGATATGAAATCCGCGCCGAACGTGGGCCGGAGATCATCGCCAAAGCCGTTGTCGAGATCGTACAACCGAGACTGCATTACCTGCTGGTCCGGC
The DNA here is from genome assembly GCA_023135015.1 of Candidatus Latescibacterota bacterium. GTDB lineage: Bacteria > Blakebacterota > Blakebacteria > Blakebacterales > Blakebacteraceae > JAGLTZ01. Next base: position 1,727 of record JAGLTZ010000218.1, on the reverse strand, counting down.
GTGGCGGCCAGAAGCCGGTAGCATTGGCGGAAGGAGATACGCTGCGGGTGTCTCCATCGGAGAACCTGACAGTCGTTGATGTCGTGATGGTTCCACGTGAAGCCGAACCCCTGACGGTCAATTTCCGTGGATATCCAGGCCCCGACGGGCCCCATGACCGGGGTCATGAAATTCGGCTGGGCCGGGACCTTCTACCCGGTTACAGCCTGAGAGGCGAGGGCCGCCTCTACGAGATAACTGTCCGCAGGAAGGGACTTCTGATAGGCCGCGTTGTAGTCGCTCTAGATCCTAGTATCCCGAGTCAGAGGTCCGTTGATGAACCGAGGGTCGGCGAAGGGTGGTAGGAGAGTCGCGCCACGTCAGGGTGCTGGCCGGATGCATGTCCGGTACATCGGCCGACGGCATAGACACCGCCCTTGTGAGGCTCGAAGGAGATCCTCTCGCACCCTCGTGGGATATCATCTCCTTCCGCACCGATCCCTTCTCCTCCCAACTTCGTGAGCAGATACTGGCCGCCGCCGCGGCCGATTCGACAACAATTCTTCATGGCGCCTACCTGCACGCACAGCTCGGGGAAGCATACGCAGAGGCACTGCAATCACTTCTTGACCAGGCAGGGATTCCCCCCGGTGATGTTGATGGCATCGGGCTTCACGGCCAGACGGTTTTCCACGATCCTGATGGAAGGTTTCCTTTTACCACCGCTCCCGGGGAGGTTCAGGCAGAAGCCTGCCCGGTGAGCCTGCAACTGGGGTCTGCGGCTGTTGTGGCAGAGCGCTTGGGCTGTGACGTGGTCCATGACTTCCGCAGCCGCGACGTGGCCGCGGGTGGGCAGGGAGCTCCACTCGTTCCTTATGCCGACGCAGTACTGCTGAGAAGCTCCGACAACGACAGAGTGGCCCAGAACATAGGCGGGATAGCCAATCTCACGTGGCTGCCTGCCGGACACGGACTTGATGGAGTGATAGGTTTCGATACCGGTCCGGGCAATATGGTGTTAGACGGTCTTGTACGGCGTGGAACGGGAGAGAGCCGTACCTTCGACACTGATGGGGAGCTGGCGCGTGAAGGGAAAACAATTCCGGAACTGCTGGATACCTGGTTGTCCCACCCGTTTCTATCCCGCGATCCCCCGAAGAGCACAGGAAGGGAGGACTTCGGTGATCCTTTCGTGGAAGCTGTATGGGACCGGTGTGGTAAGAAATATCCGCTTGCAGATCTGGTAGCGACAGCCGTGGAATTCACGGCCGAGTCGATCGCCCGCGCATACGGGAGGTTCCTCCCGCAGGTAGGGGCGGATTGGGAAGTGGTCGTCTCGGGTGGGGGCGCCAGGAATCCGGTTCTAATGGAACGTCTGAGCCGCCGCCTCGCACCGGCCAGGCTGATGGTCAGTGACGAACTCGGTCTTCCTGTCGATGCCAAAGAGGCCGTTGCATTCGCATTACTGGCCGATGCCTTCCTGATGGGGGTACCCGCAGGCATTCCCGCGGTCACGGGGGCCCGGAAACCTTCTGTTCTGGGCAGCCTGGTACCGGGGCGTGGACGCCTCCTTGTCCGGCCTTTTCTGGATCGGGGTGGTCCCGGTCGCCTGCCAGAGGCAGAGTGATGGGTTAGGTGAACGCCTTAGACCTGACAGTTCTCTTCATCTACCTGTTCGGTACCGCCGGTTTGGGACTCTGGCTGGCGGGAAGGCAGCGGACGGCGGACGACTACTTCCTGGGAAATCG
>JAGLTZ010000217.1 GCA_023135015.1 Candidatus Latescibacterota bacterium | reverse complement strand
CACCACCCGCATACACTGCAGCCCCTCGAATGGTACGGGGGGAGGTTGATTGCATACAGCCTCGGCAACTTCATCTTCGGTTCCTACTCGCCGGAGGCCGGGGGGGCCGCTCTACTGGTGAGGTTCGTGGATGGCACACCGGTCATCGCCGATTTATACCCGCTCGACGTGAACAACCTGCGGCGCGAATTCCGCCCACTGCCCCTGGCGCCCTCATCGTGGGATAAGCTGGGAAGCGCGGTGCTGAGGGCCATGGCGGACTCGGCTTTGGCGGGCCATGAGGGCATACGGGTAGATCCGCACGGATATATCCGGCTTCTTCCTCCGAAAAATTAACAAAACGTATTGAAGAAGTGGAGGACGACAGATTCAGTTTGAGGTAAAAATGGCGATGTGGTAGGGTCGGATGTGCGAGGGGGGAGCCTGAAAAAGTGTCACAAAAGTTCTATTGACAACGAATCATCAGTCGTAGATAATACCTAGCTACAGAAAGGTCCCATCCTGACACCGGTCTTTACTCAATATAGATCGTGCCAGCCGCAAGTTGGGGCAGGAACTTCGCACCCTGCGGTGCGTCCAACATTAAGAGCGCGCTTCATCTGACAGTTCGGATACACCTGTTTTAAAAGATTAATCCCTCAGAGAGGGAGATTGTAAGGGGCACTAAAGATTTGGCCAAGCTGACGAAGAAACCGTACACACGCGAGGACCAGTCGCTGGATAAGTATCTTCAGGAGATCGGGGAGGTTTCCCTCATCGATGCCGCTGAAGAAGTGCGCCTGGCGAAGCTGGTCAAGCAGGATGACCAGGATGCGCTGAACAAGCTGGTCCAGGCGAACCTCCGATTCGTAGTGAGCGTGGCCAAGCAGTATCAGAATCAGGGCCTCTCCCTGGGTGACCTGATCAACGAGGGGAACCTGGGACTTATCAAGGCCGCCAAGCGGTTCGACGAGACCAAGGGATTCAAGTTTATTTCGTATGCGGTCTGGTGGATCCGCCAGGCGATCCTGCAGGCCCTTGCCGAGCAGTCGCGCATCGTGCGGCTGCCTCTCAACAGGGTCGGCGCGCTGCACAAAATCGGCAAGGTCAGCTCAGACCTGGAGCAGAACTACGGGCGCGAACCATCGGCCGAAGAAATCGCCGATCAGCTCGACATGAGTTCCAGCGAGGTGACAGACACCCTTAAAATCAGCAGCCGCCACCTGAGCCTCGACGCTCCCTTCCAGGAGGGGGAGGACAACCGACTCCTCGACGTTCTGGAGGACGAGGTGCAGGCTCCGCCCGACGAGGATCTCTTCGACGAGGCGCTGCAGAAGGAGGTCGTGAAAGCCCTCCATACCCTGACCGACCGTGAGGCGGAGGTGATCCGCCTCTACTTCGGGATCGGGCGGGAGAAGCCGATGACCCTGGAGCAGATCGGCACCAGGTTCGGGCTCACCCGTGAGAGGGTGCGGCAGATCAAGGAGAAGGCGATCCGGCGTCTGCGGCACAGCTCGCGCAGTAGGGCTCTGGCCCCCTACGCACAGTAGAATTGTTGTGTTTTGTGCCGAGCGGGGCTAACTCGCACTTGACCTGCGTTTGGACCGTATCTATCCTCCACGGACAACTCGAAAGCTAGGTGTGAATGGATCGAAACGGCTTCTCACTTCTTTTCGTCCCTCACGGGGGTGAATCCAAAAAGGGCATAAGGGAATTCCGTCTCTCCGGCACGGCGCTGGCCGTAGGAGCAGCCGTCGGGATCTTCCTTGCAGTGGCTTTCGTGGCCATGGCAGTCACCTACGGTTCGGCCGTGGTCGACCAGATGCGTTTCCTCAAGCTCCAGCAGGAGAACGAGATCCTTCGCAGCGAGCTGGCCCAGATGAACCAGGGCGTGCTCGCCATGCGGAGCCAGATGGATCTGATCTCTGAGCGGGACGATATCCTCAGGCATGCCGCCGAGCTTAATCCACTGTCGCAGGAACTGCGCAGGGTAGGTGTGGGTGGTACCTACCGCGACTTCAACAGCGAGGTCCTTCTACTCTCTTCCAGATCTGGAAGAACCATGAAGGAAACACAGACTACCCTGAACCAGCTTCTCCGTGAGGCGGCGCTGGAACTCGAATCGCTGCTGGAAATAGAGGAGGCTCTCTCGGAGTCTGAGGCCTTCTTAAGGGGATTCCCCAGTATCTGGCCGATTGATGACTCCACCTACAAAATCCGTGTGAGTTCGCCGTATACATGGCGCATCCATCCCGTGACGGGGAAGAGGGACTTCCACGAGGGCAACGATATTGTCGCTCCCAGGGGAACACCAGTGAGGGCCACCGCCGACGGAAGGATTGACCGGTTCAGGGACGGCCTCAGAAAGGGCAGTACGTTCCACCTGGGTAACTACGTGAAGATTGATCACGAGAACGGCTATGTGACATACTACGGTCACCTCGAT
>JAGLTZ010000216.1 GCA_023135015.1 Candidatus Latescibacterota bacterium | reverse complement strand
TAGGAGCACCAGTTGCAGCAGAAGGCCAGAATTTTCGGTTCGAACTCCTCAGTCATCACTATTCTCCCATGGCGGCGTCGACCATGGCCGAGAGCTGGTCCAGCCTGAAATGGTCAATCACAATGCCGTCTTTCGGGCATGTGGCCATGCATACGCCACATCCCTTGCATAACGACGGGTCTGATTCGACGGTCTTCTTGATCTGTCCGTCTTTCATGTACTCGAGCAGGGTTATCGCCTGGTAGGGGCAGGGCTCCACGCAGTAGGCGCAGCCGTCGCAGTTGGCATCGATGACACGGGATATCGTCGGCTCGAGGTCAATAATCTCCTTCGACAGCAGTGTCGTGGCCCGGGCCGCAGCGGCCGAGGCCTGGATGATTGACTCGTCCACCGATTTGGGAGCGTGGGCCGTGCCGCACACGTACACACCATCTGTTGCAAAGTCGACCGGACGTAGCTTCATGTGCGCCTCGAGGAAGAAGCCGTCCTGGTCGAGTGGTACCTTAAGGAACTGGGCCAGCTCCTCGTTCCCCTCGGGTGGCACGATCCCCGCCGACAGCACCAGGAGGTCGGCGTCTATCTCTAGCGGCATCTTGAGCAGGGCGTCGTTGACGGTCACTTTGAGCCCGGCACCATTTCCCTCTACACGAGGTTTGTCGTCGTCCTCGAACCTGATGAAGATGACTCCCTTCTCGCGGGCCTCGGTGTAGAGTTCCTCCCGCATCCCGTAGGTGCGGATGTCACGGTAGAGAATGGCCACCTCCGCCGTGGGGTCGGCCTCCTTGATCCTCAACGCGTTGGTGATGGCCGCTGTGCAGCAGACACGTGAGCAGTACGGTCTCTCCTCATCCCGCGAGCCGACGCACTGGATCATGGCGATGGTCTTAGCGCCGCCCAGGCCTCCGTTATCCATCCGGTCCTCCAGCTCGAGCTGCGTGAGGACCCGTTCGCTCTCACCGTACAGGTACTCCGTCGGCTTGTACTCATCCCCCCCGGTGGCGACGATCACCCCGCCGTGATCGAACTCGACTTCGCTGCCGTCCGCCTCGCGCACTTTGGTATTGAATCTGCCCAACGAGCCGTCGATCGCCAGGATCCGGGCTCCGAGGTGGAGGTGAATGTTGTCCGAGTTTTGAGTCGCTTCGATGAGGGAGGCCAGTTCCTCGGCCGTGTCTCCATGCCCGGCGATGTATCTGATCCGGCGCAGGTTACCGCCGAGTTCCGCCTCCTTCTCTACGAGGTGGACGATGAAGCCCTGGCCGGCCAGATCGAGGGCGGCGGTCATGCCGGCCACACCACCGCCGACGACCAGCGCGTCCTGGTTGATCTTCATGTGCCGTTCCTGGAGCGGCTCCAGCAGCGCCGACTTGGCCACCGCCATCCTGACCAGGTCCTTCGATTTCTCGGTTGCCTCGGCGTGCAGCGACATGTGGACCCACGAGCACTGGTCGCGGATGTTGGCCATCTCGAACAGGTAGGGGTTGAGGCCGCCCTCCCGTATCGTGTTTCGGAACAGCGGCTCGTGCGTGCGCGG
>JAGLTZ010000215.1 GCA_023135015.1 Candidatus Latescibacterota bacterium | reverse complement strand
CCGAAATCGCCGCCGATGGGCTGGCGCACCCGCAGACCGCCGAGGGTCCGGATCATCGGGTAGGCGATGTGGTTGGTGATGGTGCCGTCGTACTTGTGACGCACGTAGATCGGTGTGACGTAGTCGAAGCGGCCCATGAGCGGTTCGCCCAGATAGCGGATCCACCCCGGTGTAATGCTCTTCAGGTCGGCGTCCACCACGACCACGAATTTCGCATTCAGCTCCACGCTGGCCCTGAACAGATTGCGCAGATTGTTCCCCTTACCCTTTACCCCTTCCGGCGTGGATATATAGATCTTCGGCTGCTGGGTCGGGGTGCTCATGAATGTCTCGCCGGTCCCGTCGTTGGAGTTGTTGTCCACGTTGATTATCACTGATTTGGCTTCGGGAAAGAAATCCCTCAGCCCACGCGAGGCCACGTCGGTGGGGAAGGCGATATTGTCCGCTTCGTTTAATGATGGAATACCAACGATGATGTCTGCGGATTTGATATTCTGGGGGTTCTCGACGATGTCGTGCACGGGCAACCTCGGGTTACAGTTGGTTAGCAGAGCTCACAGTCTGACAATAATTGTGCGCAATAGTATGACACTGTTTCCTCATCTACAAGGAACTCTGTAACTTCATTGGAAAATTTCGAAACTTTTTTGGAGCCCGAACAGTTGCCCGACCAGGGAAAGGTCCATATCTTTCTGTTCGACGGGAACTTGGCTAGTACCCATCTGGAGTCCGTTCTGTGGACCGCGAGTCCGGCTGTTGCCGGCGAGCAATCTCTGGATGGGTACTAGTGAGGTTTCTAGTTTGGAAACGAGCAATTTTGCGCAAGTTCAAGGAAATCAACGGATTGCGCGGAGGCATACTTACTGTACGCCGCACAAGCAATCCGGCAGACTGACGCCGAAATTGCACAAAAGAGCCGTTTCCGGACAGAAACTGGCTAGGGGTGTCCTGCGAGTCGTAGGACTGAGAGCACACCCTTGAACCTGATCCGGGTAATACCGGCGTAGGAAAGCAGAAGAGGTGCTCAATGAGCACGCAACAATCCAGAGAGAATGCCGGAGAACATCTGAGCCCTCCCGCCTCCGGCGATAATCCTTCCAGCACAAAGCAGGGAACCACTCCGGGGAGCTTCGCACAGCCACCCCGGATAGGTACGCCTTTCTCCTTCAGTTCCCCCGATACTCCGGGGATGCCCCAACCCTCGGATAAGACTGCCTGGGACTTCCTTCCGGAAGGGTGGAAGGTGGAAGGCGGATCTGCTGCCGCCCCTGAAGGATTCGGACCCGTCACACAGTTGGAGTGCGCCCGTCTGGGGATGGTGACGCCCGAGATGGAGAGGGTCGCCGAACTCGAGGGGCATCTCACATCCGTACAGGTGCGTGACGAGATAGCCGCGGGGCGTATGATTATCCCCGCAAACAAGGTCCATCTCTCCTACAAACTCGATCCCATATGCATCGGTAGGGCGGCCACGACGAAGATCAACGCCAACCTTGGCGCTTCACCCGTTTCCTCCGGCACCGCAGATGAAATCGAGAAGCTGGAGTGGGCGATCATGTGGGGCGCTGATACGGCAATGGATCTCTCCACGGGCGGCGACCTGGATGAATGCAGGGAGGCGATCATCCGCTCCTCGGCGGTTCCCATCGGCACCGTGCCCATCTATTCGATGATAATCGGGAAGAGGGTCGAGGATCTGACCTACGACGATAT
>JAGLTZ010000214.1 GCA_023135015.1 Candidatus Latescibacterota bacterium | reverse complement strand
CTGGCCATGTGGATGCTCAAGCATAACAGGCAGAACCCGATGTACGAGGTCTTCGACGAGATCTGTGACATCATGCGCGAATATGATGTGGGCTTCTCGCTGGGTGACGGACTGCGCCCGGGCGGTCTCTCCGATGCAACCGACGAGGCGCAGCTGAGGGAGGTGGAGACACTGGGCGAGCTCACCGAACGAGCGTGGGCGAAGGGCTGCCAGGTCATGATCGAGGGGCCGGGTCACATCCCCTTCGACCAGATCGAATACAACATGAAGTACGCCAGGCGCGTCTGCCATGGAGCTCCCTTCTACGTGCTCGGCCCGCTGGTGACAGACATTTTCCCAGGTTACGACCATATCACCTCCTGTATCGGGGCCACCGCCGCCGCATACCACGGAGCGGCGATACTCTGCTATGTCACCCCGAAGGAGCATCTCGCCCTGCCCAAGAAGGAGGATGTAAAGCAGGGGTGTATAGCCTATAAGATCGCGGCCCACGCCGCTGACGTGGCGCTCGGCATACCAGGGACCCGCGACCGGGACGACGAACTCACCAAAGCGAGGGCGGCCCTGAACTGGAAAGAGCATATCAACCTCTCCTTCGATCCCGAAACCGCCAGAGCTTTTCACTCAGAAGACCACGACGCCGATGCCGATTACTGCTCGATGTGCGGCCACGACTGGTGTGCGGTCCGTATAAGCAGGGAGATCGAGATGTTCGGTTCGGGCAAGGCGAATGAGTACGCAGAGCTGGCCGAGGAGACCCTGCATGCGGTGAGTGAAGGCCACGACGGAAAGGCTCCCTGCCACAGCGACAATGTCGATGAGACCGAGGCCCGCCGGATACAGGAGGACAATGACAGCGACGAATTCAGATATTTCCGGAAGTAGATTTATTAAGGGTGCTTTCGGTGTGGAGAGATTGAAAGAGATTCCCGGCCTTCTGCCTGGCGCGATACTGGCACTCGTCATCATGCTGGTTGCCGTACCGCTGGCGGAAGCACTTGGTCATTGGATCCTGAGCCTTCAGGGTATCGATCCCACCGGCAAGCCCAGTCCGGTATCCGGAGTGCTGATGGCGATCTTGGTGGGCATGCTGATTGGCAACGCAGTGCCTCTGCCGAGGGTATTTCAGGGAGGTATCCGTTTCAGCGTCACCAAGCTGCTGCGCCTCGGGATTATTCTGGTGGGCATCAAGCTGAGCCTGATGGATGTCCTGAAACTGGGGGTGTGGGGGGTGCCGATCGTCCTTGCCGCCGTCAGCGGAGGTCTCATTCTGGTGAGCTGGTTCAACAGGCTGTTGAAACTGCCCACACGCCTGGGAACGCTGATAGCCGCAGGAACCGCCATCTGCGGGGTGACAGCAATTGTATCCACGGCGCCGGTGATCGAAGCCGAAGAGCGCGAGGTAGCCTATGCGGTGGCCAACATCACGCTTTTCGGGCTGCTCGGCATGTTCATATATCCTTATCTGGCACCCCACCTGCTGCACACATCGGAGCAGATCGGTCTCTTCCTTGGTACAGCGGTCCACGAGACTGCCCAGGTGATGGGCGCGGCGCTTACCTACAGAGAGGTATTCAACGACGAGATAGCATTCAAGGCGGCCACTGTTACGAAACTTACGCGCAACCTCTTCCTTGCTGCGGTGGTGCCGATTCTTTCCTTCCACTACCTGCGAAACCAGGGTGGGACGCGGGGTGAGGGCGCCCGGAAAGTGAGTTTCCTTAAGCTCTTCCCAATTTTCGTGCTCGGCTTCGTTGGAATGGCCGTCATCCGATCCATCGGGGACGCCACACTCGGTAATGGGGCGGCCCTTGGCATGTTCGATGCCGACGCCTGGAACGGCCTGACGAAGCAGGTCGGCAATGTATGGGGGTCGCGCTACCTGCTGGGGACGGCGATGGCAGGCGTAGGACTCGGGACCAGGTTCGAGGTCTTCAAGGGTGTAGGGATGAAGCCCTTTGCGGTTGGACTGGTTGGGGCTCTCCTGGTCGGTGTGATAGGCTGCGTGATGTCGTTACTGCTGGGTGGGTTCGTACATCTTTAGCCGGCTTTAGAAATATACCGTGGCCCGGGCGAACAGCGAGAAGAGACCGGGCGGGAAGGCACCTTCATCTTCACCGAAGGTAAACCCGCCGAATACCACCAGGTCTGCATTCTGGGCAATCGAGGCGCTCAGGCGCGGGTTGAGCACCATCGAGCCGTCGGGGGAGCCGAATACGAAGAGGCTGCCCGATGTCAGATCGGTAATGTCCTTACTGGCTCCCGCCAGGAACCACCAGCGTACCACCGGCTCCCCGTAAGCCAGGTTCGCCAGCCAGGCGTGAAGAGGGTAGGGCCCTTTCTCCTCGGCCCGCCCGTTGTAAAGGGCCTCGCCGATAATGTAGAGACCGTTCATCAACGTATAGTCGAGGCCCAGGACGACCCTCGAAAAGTTATCCTCCATCTCCATCTCGTTATAGTTGCCCTCCAGCCATACGCCCAGACCGAAGAGACTGCCCGAGAACTCCAGACCGAGAGCATTCCGCTGTTGCCTGAGAGGCTCGTATGTGCTCGCATCGAAAGCTGTCGAATCTGTCACCGAGTGTACGGTTACTGCTACATCGTAGCCGATCGAGCTGACGTGGGTGCCCAGGCGGAGGGCGTAGCCTGTGTCGGAGAGATCCTCCCCGGGGGCGGCGATCAGTGAGAGCTGTCCACCCAGACCCCACATGTAGTCGAACCTCAGGGCGGTTACTCCCTCCTTTTCATATGTGGGGTCGAGGATATTCTTACGGTGGAAAAGGTCGGTCGGGTTGAAACTGTATGCCGGACCCCAGGCAAGCTGCTGTTTGCCCGCGCGCAGGCGGGTGGTGCCCCTGTTCCATGTGAGGTACGCGTTGTCGAGATATATGCGCTGGCGGTCGAGCGAGTAGACGGCCGGGATACCTTCCGATGATAGCTGCGCCGCCACTGATTTAGGGAGATAGGGCGTGATATCTCTATGAATATCACTGTGATAGATAATAAAGTTAATGTTACCCTTGAAGCTGATCGCGCTTCCGCTCCCGCTGCCGAAATCTAGCCTCAGTTTCGAAGCATCAATGATTTTTTCGCCGACTTTATCCGTGTAATCGACAGATAGAGTGTGTTCATAGTAGCCCGATATCTGGAGTTCCTGCGCCCTGGCGGGGAGAGCAAAGAAGAGGAGGGCGAGTAGTGCCGCCGCTGCTGCCGTTGATCCTCGCTTTGATGACATGGAGCGGTTCCTGTGGAAGATACGCAGCATTGCAGGCAATACGAATATCGTTGCCAGGAAGCACATGCCCACTCCCATGAAGAGCACATGGCCGAAGCTGGCCATCCCGCGCATCTCGTAGAATCCCACGCTCCCGAACCCGATCATGGTGGTGATGGAGGTGAGAAGGATCGCCTTCCCGACCATACGGAAACTCCCGGCTGTCCGTTTCAACCCTTCACCAGTCTCCTCACGGTACCGGTGCAGGGCATGGACCCCATCATCGATCCCGATCCCCAGAATGATCGGTACGGCGATTAGGTTGATGTAGTTGTACTTCATGCCTAAGAGGTACATGAGGCCGAGCATTGAGAGCGACCCCACTATCAATGGTATCATGGCCAGGAGCCCCAGCGGTCCGCGGAAGTGGAGGATGAGCAGCAGGGAAATCACCACCAGGGCCAGGATCGCCGCCTTCCGGCCATCTGCCAGCGTCTCTTCCATCATCACCAGGAACAATTTTTCCGAACTGATGACCGCCGGATCCACTGCCTCCGTCTGCGCGGCGAAGCGTTCCATGCTGGTTTTTTCGAAGAGGTAGCCACGCGGTACGATGTGAAGAAGATAGCCGTCACCGGTATGCGGGATGAAGGTGCGCCGGATGTTCGCCGGCAGTTCGTCCAGTTCGGTCGGCGCGGGGTTCGACATCCGCAGGAGGTTCTCCTTGAGCCTGCCGGTCCAGACCTGCGCGTAGGGAAGGGCCATGAGGTCATCGATCCCGGCCACCAACTGTCGTGAGAGCACGGGCAGCAGGGCACTCTGGTCGGTATCGCCTGTCTCTGAATCAAGACCCGTGACCTGGTCGATCACCTTTACGATACGGTCGAGGCCGGCTGTGAACGCGAGGTTCGACATCAGGTCGAGGTTGTCCCAGAGTCGATCGACCTCAGCAGCGAGCACTGTTCCGTCCCCCGCGCGCCAGGCTGTTATCTCACGGCTCAGGGGGCCTTCACGGAACGCCAGCAGTTTCGGTGCGTACTCCGCCAGACGTTCCTCCGTGACCAGGTAGTCACTTATGGCGTCCACTCCACCCACATCGGGCAGGTCGCGGAACCGTTCCTTCAATTCGCGGCTCTCCTCGATCGAATCGGTGATCAGCCAGGCCGCGTGCTCCGACATCCCGAACCTACTGGGGATCTCGCGCTGCAGTTCCACCGACCGGAGCCCCTTGGCCTCCAGTTCCATGAAATCATATTCGAACCCGGTGTGCTGCATCGCCCACGCGGAGGCTGCCACGATGAGGGCTGCTACCGCGAGAAAGAGACCGGGGTGCCGGTAACCCGCGGCTGCGACCGAACCGATCCAGCGGTACCCGTGACTGGCAGGTCCGGAGAGCGGCGCGGTGCCCCGTGACGCCTTCCTGACCCTGCGTCTCTCCCGGAGGACCAGCAGTGAGGGCAGCATGAGGAACACGGCCGCCAGGGTGAGGATCACCCCGAGCCCCGCCGCCACGCCGAACTCGTGCACCCCCCGGGTGTCTCCCACCATCAACGTGAAGAAGGCCAGGGCGGTCGTGGTGGCGCCGGTGATTACCCCGACTCCGGTTCCCCCCAGCATCACCTTCACGGCCCCTTCCAGATCTGCTCCACCGGCCAGCTCTTCCCGGAACCGCGTCACCAGGTGGATAGAGAAGTCGATACCCAGCCCGATTAGCACGAGCATCATCATGGCGGTCATGATGTTCAGACTGCCGAAGACGATCTTGAGCGCCCCCAGCGCCCAGAGGACGCCCACCAGAAGGGGGGTGAGAGCGAGGAGCGGCATACCCCTGCCGGCGAATGACTTCGCCAGAAGCAGGTAGATAAGTATAAGGGCCACGAGCGAGAGGAGCTGCGTGTAGATCCCAATGCTGTTCATCTCATCCTGGCCGATCTTGGCCATTCCGGTGAGGCTGGCATATACGTCAGGATGGCGGGCGGCGATCTCTTCGACGACAACCTCGACCTTTGCGACCGTTTCGATCGAGAGGTCGATCTGATCCATGCTGGCAGTCGGCGTGCAGGCGATGAGCAGCATCCCCCTGTCGAGGGAAAGTATCCAGGGTTCTCCCAGGCTCAGGGCGTCGGCCGCCTCCGCCATCATCTCCGGAGTCCCATTACCAGCCAGGCACCGGGAGATCAGCTCGAGCGAACGTGTGATGCCCAGCATGCTCCGGGCGATCTCGACCTCGTCCCGGGCCAAGTTCGCTTCGCTCGATGTGTATTCACGTTCATAATCGTCGTTGATGCCCCTGAACGTACCCGCCAGGCTCCAGTCAGAGAACATGTCGAGCATACGGTCGAACTGTTCCGGCCGGACGAGGACGAAGCCGTGGTCGCGGATGAACTCCACCGGCATCTTCCCCACGACGTTGCGCAAGTCCTCCATCTCGCTGAGTCGGGGCTCCAGTTCCTCTGCCATCGCCACGATCGCGTCACGTTCACCCTCGAGTACCACCGCGATCGATGCCTCGCCGAACCGGTCCCCGATCTCCCGGTACCGCATGGCCGACTGGTTGTGCTCGGGAAGCAGGTCGGTCCAGTTCATGCGGATCGTCAGATGCTCGATCAGGATGAGAGAGACGAGTGTCAGGAGCCCGACCCCGAGGAGTGTCCACCGGGTGTGCCGCGTCGCCAGTCCGGTGAGGATCGTCACCCAGCGCTTTTCCGCCTTTGCCATCATTATCTCCGATCTTCAGCCGGGGCGGCGCCCAGACCTCTAAGAATGAACTGCTTCGTCTCTTCGGCAAGCACCGGGTCATCCAGCGCTCCCGGCATGTCCATTAACGAGGGCAGCATGAGATAGACCGTATCGAGCAGGGTGAAAACGAGCCAGCTGGCTACCCGGATGTCCATCGGTCGGAACTGCCCCGAGGCCTGTCCATCTTTGAGGATCGTATGAAGCGGACCCCCTATCTGGATAAGACGTATCTCATCCAGCTTTTCACCGAAGATGCGTATCAGGTCGATGTCTTCAAAGAACACACGCAGGGAAGGGTGCTCACGCACTATCCGGACATAGAGGTCGAGCAGGGCATAGAGGCGGTCAAGCGGATCGAGGCCGTCGGGCAGCTCCGCCTCCCATGCCTCGGCCGTTCTGTTCATCATCTCTGTGGTGATTTCCACGAAGAGGTGCTCTTTGCCGTTGAAGAGTTCGTAGAAGGTTTTTTTACTCATCCCCGCCGCGCGGCAGATCTCTTCGACCGTCGTCTTCCGGTACCCGAAGCGTTCGAACAGGGGTCCTGCAGCCTCGAAGAGGCGTTCCCGTTTCTGATCCAGGTCGTCGCCCATTTAACCGCTTCCTGTTGGTTTCCATGTCTCGATGTGTTCATAAGTGAACATATCGTAAACGAATAAACGAATCAAGTATTATCGTATTAGCGTTGTTTATCCTAATGCACTATCCACATTGGCTGGACCGGCCCCGGATTTTCCTGATAGCCTGTTTCTGCCGACATGATACTGACCGCATGCCAGTACATGATTCATATACCGTGCAGTACGTTTTTAAGGTGGATACGAGTAAAAGGAGAGAACAGTGCGGCGCTCCGACGAGGTGGTTAAGAAACTCAGGTCGATGGCCAATCCCGAGAATGTCGAGGGGATGGCCAGGTTTGGTATCAACCCGGAAAATACACTGGGAATCTCGATCCCTTCACTGCGGAAGATCGCAAAGGAAACCGGCCGGGATCATCAGCTCGCCGAAGACCTGTGGAAGACTGGAATTCATGAGGCGAGAATACTCGCTGCCCTGGTTGGGGATCCGCGGCGCGTTACCAAGACACAGGCGGAGAACTGGGTGAAGGACTTCGATTCGTGGGATGTGTGCGATCAGGTCTGCATGAACCTCCTCGACAAAACGCCTTTTGCATATGAGAAGGCGCTGGCTTGGACCGGCCGGCGGGCGGAGTTCGTGAAGCGGGCGGGTTTCGCCCTGATGGCGGCACTCGCCTTCCACGACAAGGAGGCGGAGGATTCCCAATTCCTGCAGTTCATGCCCGCCATCGTCCGTGAATCGAACGACGGCCGCAATTATGTAAAGAAAGCCATCAGCTGGGCGCTGAGGCAGATCGGCAAGAGGAACATACGACTGTATTGGAAGGCGATCGGGACGGCCCGGGAAATCGAGGAGCTCGATTCGAAGGCAGCCCGTTGGATTGCGCGGGATGTACTGAGGGAGCTGACCAGCGAGAAAGTGCTCGAGAGGATTCCTGAATAGAAGAAGAGGGCAGGCAGGGGATAAGTGAAGAAGGCAAGCGGGGGATTGACAGCAACCCCCGCCTGCCTGTGCATGAAGCAGCAGTCCGCGATAAGGCTATGTCAGCGGATCGCGGCGGATTGTAATAGTGCCTGTGTAGCTTTCGCCGTTGACCGTCAGTGTGACCCGGTAGGTTCCAGGTTCGGCCTGGGGACCCTGAAGGCCGCCTCTGCCCCTCCTGCCGCCGAAACCGCGGAATCCACCGCCCATCATTTCGGTTATCTGCCGGTTTATCTCCATCAACTCTTCGTTGGTCAGAGTCTCATCGAGCCTGCGGCCTATACGGGTCAACTCACGACTCTGGGCCCTTGTGAGCTCCACCTGCTCAGGGATGCGCTCAATCATCGCCCTCAACTGCTGAATGAATAACCGGCGCTGCTCTTCGGTCGGGTTGAAGCGCATGTCCCAGTTGTACATGTTGATGCCTGCTCCAGCTTCGATTTCGACGGTGCGTTTCAGCTGCCCGCCGATGTCGGAGATCTCGAGCTGGACTTTGTCGGTCGGTACATCCTTCACAAAGAAGTTTATGACAGCTCCTCTCTGTGGATTCTCTCCGCTGAAGTAGAGATGACCTCGCGAGCCTCCACGACTGATGTTGAGCCACTGTGTTGCGGCTCTTGCTTCGAAGAGGAATGCCTCTGAATTCTGAACTTCTTCGGTGTACTGCTGCAGCGGCGATATGTCGTCAAGAATCCAGACGCCCCTGCCGTGTGTTCCGGCTATCAGATCGTTGTCACGGGGGTGGATGACCAGATCGTGGACAGCAACTGTGGGTAGACCGTTCATAAGCCTGCTCCACGACTGGCCGCCGTTCAGCGAAGCGAAGCACGCGAATTCGGTCCCCACGAAGAGCAGGTTGGGATTCTTCAGGTCTTCCTTGATCACGTAGATGCATTGGCCATCGGGCATGTTATTGGCAATGTTGGCCCAGGTCTGGCCGTAGTCGGTGGTCTTGAAGACGTACGGCTTGAAGTTGTCGCTGCGGTGACCGTCGAAGGTCAGGTAGCAGGTACCCTCGTCGAAGTGGGAGGCCTCGACACGGCTGACCCATATACCGTCCGGAACACCTCTGATATTGCCCCGCACGTTGGTCCAGTTGACTCCGCCGTCACGTGTCAGCTGGACGTTGCCGTCGTCGGTGCCGACCCAGATCAGCCCGGCCCTCACAGGTGATTCCGAGATGGTGAGGATGCTGCAGTGGTTCTCGGCGCCGGTCACGTCTGAAGTCAGACCGCCCGTGTCGCGGTTGATCTTCACGGGATCGTCGGTGGTCAGATCGGGGCTGATTATCATCCACGACTCCCCCCGGTTGACACTCCTGAAGAGGACGTTGCCGCCGAAGAAGACCGTATGAGGGTTGTGAGGCGAGAGGACGATAGGCGAGCTCCAGTTGAACCTGAAGGGGGAATCGCGCCATCCTGCCTCCCTCTGCTTTTCCAGAATTTCGTCTGTGATGTAATCTTCGTAGTTGAGGATGTTGAGTTGGTTCTCCCGGATGTTCGGCCGGATGCTGAACCTTTCGCGCGTCTCGGCGTTTGCGCGGGATATGGCACCCCCCTGACTCTCAACGTAAATGGTCCGCCAGTCGGTGGGGTCGACCTGGCAGTGGAATCCGTCACCGCCACCCACGCTGTACCAGTGGTCGGTCAGGATGCCGCTTCTCTCCCGGCTCCGGCTGGGACCGCCCCACGAGCCGTTGTCCTGCAGACCGCCGTAGACGTAGTAGGGGTCGCGCATATCCACCCCAACGGCGTAGAACTGAGCCAGGCACATGTTGTCGAAGAAGATGTAACTGCTCCCATGGTCGTGGGTCAGCGCCACACCTCCATCGTTCCCGATGTAGAAGCGGTCCCTGTTGTGGGGGTCGACCCACATGGCGTGGTAATCGCCATGGATGCCGCCTCCCATTCGCTGGATCGTCCTCCCGCCGTCTTCGGAGTACTGGAAGCTTCCGGTGATGAGGTAAACGAGGTTCTCGTCAATCGGGTTGATGTTGATGTGGCTGTAGTAGAATGGCCTGTTGTTGTAGGTGTTAACATGCTCCCAACTCACACCACTATCTTCCGAACGGTAGACACCTGATTTCGGGTTGGAGGGGTCGGCCGGTTCACCACGTTCTGCCTGCTCGGCCTCCACGAAGGCCTGGATGACCCTCGGGTTGCTGCGGCTGATCGACAGTCCGATCTTGCCGGTGTCCCCGGAAGGGAGCCCGTTGGTCAGCTCGGTCCATGTTCTCCCGCCGTCGGTGCTCTTGAAAATGCCACCGTTTGGACCGCCGCTGTCGAAGCGCCAGGGGCGGCGCAGGCGCTGGTACATACCGGCGTAGAGCACATCCGGGTCGGTGGGGTCCATCTCGAGGTCGCTGCACCCGGTCTTCTCGTCCACATAGAGGACACGCTCCCAGTTCTGACCGCCGTCGGTCGTCTTGAACACGCCGCGGTCGCCCGAGTAGCCCCACAGGTGGCCGATCGCCCCCACGTAGACCTGGCTGTCGGAGGGATTCACGGCCAGGGCGGTAATGCCGTAGTCTATCATCCCTCGATTGGCTGGCGCCCACGTCTCGCCGCCGTCGGTTGATTTGTAGACGCCGTCTCCCCAGGCGACACTATTTCGGTTGTTCGGCTCGCCCGTGCCGACCCATATGATGTCCGGATCTGGCTGGAATATCGACACGGCACCGATCGAACCCGTGCCGTAGTCGTCGAAGATCGGCTCCCAGGTTGTTCCGGCGTTGGTCGACTTCCAGACACCGCCCGATGCGGAGGCAACGATGACGAAGCGGTAATCGTCTTCCAGCGCATCGATGTCAGAGATCCGGCCCGACATGTTGGAGGGGCCGATATTGCGCCACGTCATGTTCCTGATCAGCTCTTCGGTCGGGACCTGTGCGAGGGCGCTGCCTGCAGTGAGGAGCAGGCAAACCGCAATCGCCAGGAGGGGCGGAAGGTATCTTCGAGTACACATTCTAAGACTCCTCTTGATCGATTGGAGTAAGCGTTCAGCAGATCCTTTATCGCTATCTTGCCACACTGTTGATCAGCGGGTTGAAAAGAAGCTTGAAGGTGCCGTGTGTCTGGGCCCGGCGCTGTATGCGCAGCGGGAGCAGAACAAGCTTACCCTTACCATATGTAACAACTGCCGCCCCGATTGTATTGAAGATATGTTCGGCTCCTTCTATCCAGCCGGAGCGGAGCGGGTTCTGGTCGCCGAATCTCACTGCCACTGTAGACGTAGAAGATCCGAACGTTACCGTCGGCAGCAGCACCAGGTCGCGGGCGAACATCACGTTGGCCTTCTCCGGCATTCCCCATGCAACCGGGTTGGATGGGTCGACCTCGACTTCAAGGATTGAACCGGGGCAGATAAACGCTCCGCGCTCCACCCCCTGCAGGGCGTCTTCATAAGGCGCACCGAACTGCTCGAGGGCCAGCTGGGTGCTCCGGCCAAGCATGACAAGTGTTCCTCCCTCGTCTGCGAAGGCCTTCAGGGCGGCGAGCCCCGATTCCTCAATACCACCCTGGTATTGCGGAGGTGTGTTCCTGCCGCTCATGCCGTTGATGATCGAGCTTGGCCGGGTGTCAGGGAACAGGATGACGTCGTAGCGTTTGCGGAGGTTTATCTGGTCGCGTATGTCCTCGGGGTGGATCGTGATCGGCTCCCATTCGAAGTTGTCCAGGGTATACCTGGTCCATCCCTCGTCCATGTTGCCTCCCCACTCCTGGTAGAGCGCGACCCTGGGAACCCCGGCCAACTCGATGTCGGGAGTGACCCGTCCGACGGCATGGGCGGTGATCCCCAGCTCGCGCACCACAGCCTCGATATCACCCCTGGCCCCTGAACCTGTGACCACAAACGCACCCGCCGGCAGATCCACACCACGCGCATTGTATGGTTCGGCAAGACGGCCCACCCTCCGGCCTGCCCGGAGCAGCCTCAATGCAGCAACGAAGCTGTCATTGTTGCGCGCATCCAGCAGGAAGGTGCTGCCCCTGCCTTCGATGCGACCGGGCGGCATCGGGGCCTCTCCAACGGCCTCCCCCCGGTAGTCGAAGGGGGCATCCACGAAGATCGTCTCCACACCCATCTGCATTCCAAGGCTCCATCCGGATACGTCGTAAGGCTGGGTGGTGGATGGATAGACCTGGGGCTCGAGAAGGTCCTTGGCGTAGTTGCGGAAGACCTGAGCCATGGGGATCAAAAAGGTTCCGGCCGGATACTCCTTCCCGTCGGCTGTAAATGGCGCGGTGGCCCTGTCTATCTTCAAGCCGCCCATATGGAGTATCTGAAGAAGCTTGATTACCGTCGGGCCATCGTGCTGATCGGCCGGGATGAGGATTGCAGAGGGGTTCCCTGACTTCCCTTTTTCGACGGTGCGCTTGTTGACGGTGTATATTCCCGAGAGCATGTTCTCGCGCATATCGGCACAGATGTCCAGGAGTGCGAAGGTGATGATGTATTCATAGTCGACGATATCGCGCAGGCTCCACCGTCCGCCTCTCCACGGGTTGAGGTACTCGGGGCGGGCAACGATGTCTCTGGGCGGCCCCCCGCCACCGCGACGGCCCCCCGCCGGTGCCTCCTCTGTCGTTTCCGCCGCCGGGGGCCCGGCTGGCGCGACAGGCTGTTCGGTGGGAGAAGCCAGATTGCGGACACTTGCGAGTTCTGAGAGCATCCCAACCATGTTGTGCCACCATCCGGCCCATGCCATGGCGCCCTGCCACCAGTAAGTGAACCTCTCGCCGTAGAGCACGCCGGATTTGCCGGCCTCGTCGAGAGCCTGGGCCTGGGCGAAGCCGAGAAGGCCGGCGGTACGGTAGATCCAGGGGTCCACGTTCGGGTTGGGAGGACCGGCGGCCGGCATGATGAAGATCCGTGCTCCCGAAGCGCCCATCTGGTGTTCATCGAGCCACACCTCAGGGAACCAGTCGTGATAGAGGATCTGGCCCAGCAGCCGGCTCTCCACCTGAGTGAACATGTAGGCGTCCCGGTTGTTGTCGTGCCCGGTGTAATGGTGGTAGAGCCACGGCAGCCTGGCACCTTCGTGCTCTGTGCCGAAGGTATCGTTGAACCACTCCACCTCCATCGCCTGACCGTCGGGGTTGATGCATGGGAAGAAGAGGAACACCACATTGTCCAGTATGTTCTGGATGTATGGGCTCTCTTCGGTGGCCAGGCGGTAAACCGCCTCCAGGGACATCTGTGTCGACCCGATCTCGGAGGCGTGTATGGCGCATGTTATGCACACCACCACCTTCCCCTCGGCAATGAGCTCCTGTGCCTCTTCCACACTCCGTATACTCTCCGGATCGTAGAGCCTGCGGTTGATCTCCTTGAGCCTGTCGAGGTTCTTCATGTTCTCGGCCGAGGTTATCGTCATCATTATGAAGGGCCGGCCGAGGGTCGACTTTCCAATTTCTGTCACCTCAATCCGCTCTGAAGCCCGATCGGCCATATATATGTATTCCAGGATCTGGTCCCAGTGGGCCAGTTTGTTGTCCGCGCCGACCGGGAAGCCGAGAAAAGCTTCCGGGCTCTGCAGCTGCTGTGCTTCGAGCCGGGAAGCAGTGGGCAACAGAAGCAGTGCCGCCAGCAGTAACCCTGCAGGGGTGGAGAGATTACGGAGACGGAGTGGAGTGACTGGAGAGCGCATGAGAGAGACTCCTCTGGCCGATTTGGTCAATGGGTCCCGGCATGGGCGGGACCGGGCAATGGATAGATCCTTGCTGTTGTCGGGCTCGGATCCCTGTGCGAGTCTATTCCCCAACCGTTCCCGGTGCAAGAGAATCGGAGCATTCCGTGGCGATCAGGACGGTGACGGAAATCGCATCGACACATGTATCTTGAAATGCTGAAATTAATGGTCGGCGGGTGATGTCAGTCGGACGGCGGCTTTACCCTCCGCCTCAGCAGCTTCTTCCGGCTCAGTCGTTTTTTCTCCTCGAGCCGGCGGAGCCGCGAGGCCAGGGTTGGTTTAGTGCGGCGCCGTCGCCTGCGTCGTTCGGCAGCATCCCTCTCTCTCTCCAGCTCTTCCAGACGTTCGGAGAGCCTTTCCAGAGCAGTGATGCGATTGCGGTATTGTGATCGGCTTTCAGAGGCTACCACCACGATGCCGGTCGGACGATGGGTTATCCGTACAGCAGTCTCGGCCTTGTTCCTGTGCTGCCCACCTGGCCCGCCGGTCCGGGTGAACTCGATATCACATTCCTGTTCCAGTTCCTCCAGTTCCATAAGACAATTATAGTCCGCCAGTGAAGGTGTCATTTCAAGCCAATACTCTCTGGTGGTGGCGTGCCCTTTTCCCATTATTGTGGCATTGATACAGAGGGCAGTATCCGGCCTTTTCATTCTGCAAACAACGGTCCCAGGTATCCATGCTGATAACACTGCTGCTGGGTTGTGCGCTATTTCTGATCGTCCTGTTCTTTCCTGTAGACCTTTTCCGTAAGCGAGCTGTCAGGAGCGGACCTGATTCTCAGGTCGATGAGCGGGATGTTATGTTCGCCCGTATGTCGCGTGTCGAAGGTACGCCCGAGTACGACGAGTACTATGAGCGACGACCGGAACTGAAGAAAGAGGACGATCGCATCCGTGCGATGATCCCTCTTTATCTACCTGGTTCCCGGTACTATCACCCCGAGATAACCGGTGAGGCAGAGAGATACTTCGAGTCCATTTACGATATCGAACCCGACCCCGCCATTATCAAGGAATGGCAAGAGAGGTTCCAAGAGACCGTTGATCATTCCGGGCTGGTGAGGGAGATGGTTCGGGCCCTCGGAGCTGTTGCAGTGGGATTTGCACCGCTGCCTCATGAGTACATCTACACCCATAAAGGTCGGTTTGCCGAGGATTACGGGCACGAGATCCGGCTTGATCATCCTACGGCGATTGTCTTCCTGATCGAGATGGATTTCGGCCAGATGCAGCGCGCTCCACATGCCGAAGCGATCCGGGAATCA
>JAGLTZ010000213.1 GCA_023135015.1 Candidatus Latescibacterota bacterium | reverse complement strand
ATTCAAGCAGGAGGCGTTCCAGGCGGTGCTCGCCGAATCGGGGGTGGGGGCAGGCAGAGTCGCCTATGTGGGCGATGACCTGAACGACCTGCCTATCATGGAGCAGGTGGGTGTATCGTGTGCGGTTGCCAACGCCCGTAAAGAAGTCAGGGAGGCAGCCGATATAGTGACCGAGGCGCGCGGTGGTGGAGGCGCGGTCAGGGAATTTCTGGAACTCATAATTGAGGCGAAGGGAGGCGTTACCTACCCATGAGCGCCGAGAGCGCAGCCGGGCCCGGCCAGGTAAAGAGGAGGAAACGAAAGCTCTCTGAAGTGACCGATGACCTGATCCGGGAGTGGGGGCGGAAGGTCATCGAGCTCGAGGCCCAGGGCGTGGCCGATCTCACCACGAAGATCGACGCTGATTTCAGCAGAGCGGTGCGTATGATCCACGACTGCCCGGGCCGTGTGATAGTCACGGGTCTGGGCAAATCGGGGATAATAGGAAGGAAGATCACCGCTACCCTTACCAGTACAGGTACACCGGCATCCTACCTCCATCCGACTGAAGGACTGCACGGCGACCTGGGTATGGTCCGGAGGGGGGACGTTATCCTGGCTATCTCGAAGAGCGGCGAGACCGAAGAGCTCGAGGTGCTGGTCCCCGTCCTAAAAGCGATGAAGCTTTCCATCATAGCCATGACGGCCAACCGCGCTTCCTTTCTGGGCCGCCAGGCCGATCTGGTTCTCGAGATAGGAAACACCGAGGAAGCATGCAGCATGGACCTTGTGCCGACCACCAGCACAACCACCACGCTGGCGATGGGAGATGCTCTGGCGGTGGCGCTCTTCTCTATGCGCGGGTTCGGTCCCAGCGACTACCGTCAGCTTCATCCGAGCGGCTCCATCGGCCGCTCCCTCAGGATGGTCAGCGATCTGATGCACACAGGCGATGAAATCCCGATCGTTCCTCTCAATGCGGGGTCGGATCAGATGCTGCTGGAGATGACCAGCAAGCGCCTGGGTGCGACGTGCGTCGTAGACGACCAGGGGCGGCTGCAGGGAATGATTACGGACGGCGACCTCCGGAGGTCGCTGGAGCGGGGGTTCGATCTGGGTGCTGTTATAGCGGCAGACCTCATGTCTGAGGACCCCAAGACAATCGATAAGAACGCGCTGGCGGCTGTTGCGGTGAACCGGATGGAGGAGCACGAAATCACACAGCTCGTTATTGTTGACGACGAGGGCGTTCCCGAAGGAATTGTTCATCTGCACGACCTGCTCCGTGCCAAAGTTGTATAGCGGTCATGGTTAATCTGCGCCGCGACCTCGCCGCCGGCGGGATTTTTTTCTTATACGGTTCCCTACGATTGCTGCCCCGGTCGGCAGCGGTTCTACTGTGCCGTGCGCTGGGCAGGGCGGCGTGGGTCCTTGACGGGTCGGGGCGGAGCGTGACACTCAGCAATCTGGAAGGGGCGTTCGGAGAAGAGTTGGGCCAGGACCGCCGCAAGGCGGTGGGTAGTGCCACCTATGTGAACCTGGCAGCTAATCTTGCAGACCTCAGCCGTCTGACCCGCCTGAGTGGCGAGGAGCTCTGCTCGCTGGTAGCTGCGGACGAGGAATCATTCGGGCGCCTGGAGGATGCGGTCAGCCTGGGGCGGGGGGTAATCCTCCTTACTCCCCATCTCGGGAACTGGGAGCTGCTGGCGGCGTATCTGGCAAACAGTGGGTTGAAGGTGCACTTCGTCGGGCGCGAACCGTATGATAGGCGTCTTGATTCGCTGTTCAAGGCGGTGAGGACCAGTCACGGAGCGTTGTGGATGAGCCGGGGCGGCGCATTTGAAAAGCTGAGGGAAGTGCTCGGCCAGGGCGATCTAGCTATTCTGCTGATTGACCAGGACACCGGGAGGGTGAAGGGGACATTCGTCGAGTTCTTCGGAGAGCAGGCCTGGACGCCGACGGGCCCGGCGGCGCTTGCCCGGCTCATGGGGTCTGCGATGATTCCCTGTGCGCTGGTGCGGCAGCCCGATAACACCTACCGGCTGATAATCGAGACATCTCTACAGACCGTGAAAACAGGCGACGAGGAATACGACGACTGGGAGAATACCCGGAGGGCTTCACTTGCGATCGAGTCGCTGGTGGCAAGGTACCCGGAACAGTGGACGTGGTTCCATCGCAGGTGGCGCACACGTCCTCCCGATGATTGGGTCATGCCCGGACCGCCTCGAACCGCCGCCCGGCTTGAGAGCCCTTCTCCGGTGGAGGGGAAGCCGTGATGATGCGATCCTCGCCTTCATTGATTGTTGTGATGTTTCTGACCCTGGCGTGCTGCGGCAGAGCGCCGAGTGTGGAGGATGAGGGGGCCGCCCCCCCTCCGCAGGGACCCCGCCCTGACTCGGAGCAGTGGGATGCCGTCATCCAGCTCTTCGATCACGGGAAAACACAGGCTGTTCTGGAGGCGGAGTACCTGGCGGTATTCGACCTGCCGAGGAAGAAATACACGCACATGGATACTCTCCAGGTCGACTTCTTTGATGAAGAAGGGGAGGTTAGCAGCCACCTGACCGCCGATTCCGGTGAGATCCACGATCAGGAGCGTGAAGGCCACCGGCGTGTCAAGACATGGGGTGGGGTGGTGCTGGTAAGCAGGGAAGGAAGGACCGTTCGTGCCGATACACTCTGGTGGGACGAGGTGGAGGACCGGGTCTACACCGACGGGCCTGTCGAGGTGACCAGGGAGGGCGATATACTGCGAGGCATTGGATTCGAATCTGATACACGTCTCGAGAATATGAGGTTCTTCGAGGGAAGCGGTGTCTCGCAGAGGGGTGGTGAGTGGCTTGATGAGGAGCGCCGGGCCGATGAGCAGACGCAGCCGGACAGCACAGCCGCCCCAGCCGACACGCTGGTGCAGACCGCGCAGCGGGATCCACCATGAGCCCTGCTCCCCGCTGGCCACTTCCTGCCGTTGCGGCGATCCTGGCGGTATCGCTGCCACTATCTTCACTTTCCCACGATGCAGGGCCGCGGTACGCGATCGCGATGCAGCAGGGCGGCGCTCTGCAATCTCCACCGCTCGAGCTGCTCCATTTCGGACAGGCGGACATCACACTCCACAGGCTGGAAGAGGGTGAGCAGCGCAGCGTTACCGTTCTAACCGACAGTGTACTCTTCAGGCAGGGGGACCAGTACCTGCTAGCGGACCAGGCTACTTTTGTTGACAAACAGGAGGAGGTCAGGCTGCGTGGAAGGATAAGGGGTTGGGACCCTTCGTGGAAGTTCTGGGCCAATGACGTTATTTACCGCGGGAAAGATCGCACGATAATAGCCACAGGAAACGTACGATCAGAGAGCATGGAGAACGGCTCTCAGGTCACGGCAAGGCAGGTCAGGTTCGACCGGAACACAGGCGAAGGGTTAGCCACAGGAAGCCCGTACCTTTACCAGCCACCCGGCGACTCCACCGCGGCGGCCACAGAGGTGATAGGCAGCGACGGCGCCAGACTGCGGTTCCGACGGGATGCCGGGTGGGCCGAGATAAGCGGGGGAGCCGAGGTGGTCCGTGGAGAGGTGTCCATTCGCGGGAACTGGCTCCGGTCCCAGGACCAGCAGCGAGTGCTGCTGGTACGCGACAACGTAGTGTTCGAGAAGGGCGGAGTCAGTGCCACAGGCAGAGACCTTTTCTGGGATGAAAATACGGGCCTGGCCAGGCTGAAGGGTGAGCCTCCGGTGCTTAACAGGCTTGCGGCCCGCGAGGAAGGGAGCCAGGATTCGATCTGGACCACCATGACTGCCGACAGCCTCGATCTGAGGCTGCAGGAGGATGTGCTGGAGTCGATCCTCCTTCACGGCCCCGGGGTGGTGACCACTATCACGAAGCCAGCCCAGGGCAGCATGGTGATGAGGCCCGACTCCACCAGGGTGCCGGCCCAGCCGGAGCATATGGTTCTGAAAGGGTACGATATTACAATTACCCTGGTGGATGAGAGCCTCGAGCATCTGGAGGCAATTCGGGCGGCGATGTACTACTGGAGGGAAGACGTGCCGGAGAGGCAGAGTGCGATGGGGGGGAACGAGCTGGACGTCAGCTTCGATGGGGGAGAGCCGTCGGTCGTGGAGGCGCGCGGTAATGCAGTGACCAGATTCTTCGACAGCCTCGATACAGAGGAATCTGGCCTCCAGAGGGCCATGGCGGCTCTGATAAGGCTCACGCTGGAGGATGGCGAACTGAAGCTGGCCTACCTGGAAAACGGCAACGCCTGGTACTACGCTGCTTCTCTGGTCAGCCAGGGTCTGGTGCCGATGGCGGTGCATCCCGATTCAATCAAGGTGGGAGCCAGGCGACGTCCGCCCGGAAACAGATAGGGCAGATAGGAGAGAGGAAGGGTTTGAACCAGACTAAGGCAAAGAAACTCAGTGCGGAGGGTCTGGTAAAGATCTACAGCCGCAGACGCGTGGTTGACGAGGTCTCCCTCGATGTCACCCAGCGTGAGATCGTAGGTCTGCTCGGACCAAACGGGGCGGGGAAAACCACCACATTTTACATGATGGTAGGACTCATCAGACCCAGAGCCGGGCACATATATCTGGATGGAGAGGATGTGACCTCACTCCCCATGTACAGGAGGGCCCGGCTCGGGGTGGGCTATCTTGCACAGGAGGCCTCCGTTTTCCGGAAGCTGACTGTCGAGCAGAACCTGCTGGCGATCCTTGAAACATTCATGCGCAGCAGTGCGGAGAGGCAGAAAAAGTGCGATGAGCTGATGGAGGATCTAAAGCTGTCGCACCTGCGGAAGCAGAAGGCGTACACACTCTCGGGTGGGGAAAGGCGACGGGTGGAGATCGCGAGGGCGCTCTCCACCAGACCCGACTTCATTTTGCTCGACGAACCGTTCACAGGTGTGGATCCCATCGCCGTTGAGGAGATCCAGGAGATCCTGCAGAACCTGAAGGAGCGGGGGCTGGGGGTGCTGATCACCGACCACAACGTCAGGGAAACCCTCCACATAACGGACCGCGCCTACATCATGAACGAGGGCAAGATCCTGGTTTCGGGCGATGCCGAGAGCCTTGTGGATGACCCGATCGCGCGGAAAGTGTATCTTGGACAACGCTTCACCCTCACGTAATGGAAACAGCCCTTTTGCGCTATCTTGGCGTCGGCCCGTTCTTTGGATCGCGAACCAGGCGAATGCCGGTGAGCAATCCGCCGGCCCCCGCTTTTGAATAACTTGAACAGGGAATTAAGTGGGGGTAGATTGATAGTATGAGACTTCTCCAGGAAATCAGGCTGGAGCAGAGGCTCTCCCCACAGATCATCCAGTCGCTGAAACTACTCCAGCTGCCTACGCTTGAGCTGGAACGATTCCTCAAACAGGAGCTGGAGGAGAACCCTCTGCTGGAGGAGATTCAGACAGCCGAGGTTTCCCAGGAAGTGGCCGTACGCGAGGCAACTAAGGATACTGCTGAGCAATTCGACGAGCAGCAGTGGCGCGAGGTGCTTACTGACTCACGCGACGTCGGCGGGAGGGGATTCCGGCCTGATGTCAGCAGGGAGTTTGCAGAGCTTCCCCAGCCGGCGGAAGTTGGCCTCCAGGAATATCTTCTCAGCCAGCTGCATCTTTCCGGTCTGATGGAGAACCAGATCCCCATCGGCGAGGAGATTATCGGAAACATCAACGAGGACGGCTATCTCGAAGCCACTCTCGAGGATATTGCGCAGGGCTCACACTCTACGGTGGAGGAAGTCGAGGAGGTCCTGACGGTCATCCAGACATTCGACCCCGCAGGGGTGGGGGCTCGCGATCTGGGGGAATGCCTGGCCATCCAGCTGAAGGAGATGGACCTCGAGAATACGATCTACATGGCGATAGTAGAGGAACACCTGGAGGATCTGCAGCACCATCGGTACCCCGCCATCGCCAAGGCGCTGGATATCTACGAGTCGGATGTGCAGGAGGCGGTCGAAGAGCTCTCGCGTCTCAATCCAAAACCGGCGGCTGGAGAATTCGGCACGACGGCGAAGACCATTATTCCCGATCTGATAGTCGAGAAAGTCGATGGGAACTATCTGGTTCTGTTCAACGACAGCAGCCTGCCCCGTCTCCGGATCAGCAACCTCTATAAAGAGATACTCGCCAAGGATACAAAGGCCAACGAAGAGACGAGGCAGTACGTTCTGGACAAGCTGAATGGGGCCAGATGGCTGATGCGCTCCATCCAACAGCGTCGTTCGACGATGCTGAAGGTGATGGAGTACATAGTAAAAGCCCAGTATGAGTTCCTCGAGCACGGACTCCTTCACCTCAAATCGATGACTCTGCAGGAGGTGGCAGACGCCATAGGCATGCACATCAGTACGGTCAGCAGGGTCACTAACGGCAAATATGTCCAGACACCTCAAGGGATTTTCGAGCTGAAGTTTTTCTTTAGCGGCCGGATCGAGAACAGGGATGGAGGAGACGTATCCACCAGGGCGATCAAGGAACGTATAGAGCGGCTGGTGAGGGAGGAGAACGGACACAAGCCGCTGAGCGATCAGAAGATCGCCGAGGCGTTGCAGGAAGAGGGTTTTACAATAGCCCGGAGAACTGTCGCTAAATACCGTGACAAGATGGGCATTCTACCCGCGCGCTATCGCAAGCAATACTGAATGTTCAACCGTACTCCCAACCGTTTGGGGAAAGGAGTTTCGGGCCTATGAAAACAAGTCTCACTGCTAGACATTTCAACATGAGCGATAATGTCCGCAACCATGCTATCGATTCGATGGCCGGACTTGAGAAGTATTTTAACCGCATAATCGGTGTCCAGATGGTTCTATCGAAGGAGAAGGAGCGCTGGGGCGCCGAGGTGATTGTCGGTGTGCCCGGTGAGACCCTGACCGCAGAGAGTCAGGATGATGATCTGCTCTTCTCAGCGATAGATGACGCCATGGCGAAGGCCCAGCGTCAGCTGGAAAAGTATAAATCGAAGGTCAAACACGAGAAGGACAGGCGTGAGGCGAAGCAGTACGGAAGTGAGCCCAGGAAGCGCCGGCATTAATCGTATGGACCATAGAGAACTCACTGTCCAGAAGCTCGTTGATGACAATCAGAGCGTGCTCAAGCTTAAATGGGCCGCGGGTCGATCCGGGGCTGAAAACCTGATAACCACCAACGATGTCTGCCGTCCGGGACTGGCGCTGGCAGGCTTCTTCGATCCCTTCCCATATCACAGGGTCCAGATCCTCAGTAACGTCGAGTTCCGATTCCTGGACAGCCTGAGCGAGGAAGATCGGGAAAACGCGGTATTCAAGCTCCTCTCATACGACATACCAGTTGTCATCTGCGCCTCCGGCAACAGGATGTACGACTGGGCTATTAAGAAGGCCGAAGAGAGGCAGATACCGATTCTTCTGTGCGAGAGCTCCAGTACCGCTGTGGCCCACCTGCTCAGTGAATATCTGGATGACTGGTTCGCACCTACCACAGTTGTGCACGGTACCCTGGTTGATGTCTTCGGAATCGGCCTGCTTTTCACCGGAAAAAGCGGAGTAGGTAAAAGCGAGATCGCTCTCGACCTGGTGGAGAGAGGGCACAGGCTGGTGGCCGACGATGTTGTAACGTTGACGCGAACCGCACGGGGCATACTGAACGGCACCGGCAACGAGCTTCTGACACATCACATGGAGGTCCGTGGCATCGGCATAATAGATATTCAGGGTATCTTCGGAATCCAGTGCATCCGGCTCAAGAAACGGGTGGAGGTGGAGGTCATACTGAAGGAATGGGACGAGGTGGATGAGGCGGACCGCCTAGGAATGGAGGAGAAGGCCGCTGAGTTACTCGGGGTACAGATCCCTCAGGTGGTCCTTCCCATAGTACCAGGTAAGAACATCACCGTTCTGGCAGAGACTATTGCTCTGAATCACCTGATGAAGATAAGCGGTCTGAACGCGGCGCAGACGCTGAACCAGAAGCTGCTGGAACGGATGGAGAGGAAAAAGCTCGCCCGACTGGAACTCGGCGAAGACTACGAATGATTCACGGGGTAGTGTATACGCACGCCGATCTCGGGGCCGCCTTCTGCAGAGCGGTTGAATCGATGATGGGACCACAGCGGGGATTTGTCGGTCTGAGCAATGAGGGCTTGAGCGGC
>JAGLTZ010000212.1 GCA_023135015.1 Candidatus Latescibacterota bacterium | reverse complement strand
AGGAAGCAGCAATGTCGGGGGAGCGCGTCCTGGTTCGACTGCGCCCCTCACCCCTGACCACCAGGGTGAGGTCGGGCCCCTTTACTGCCGGTCTGGCCCAGGAGATCGCCGGGCGACTCGGGGGCAGATCCTCCCGACCCCTCTTCCCTATTGATGACCGTGTAGCAATGAACCGCTCCCGAACGCGGCCCCTGCTCTCCCATGCACTCCCGGCCGAAGACCAGGCCTTCATCCGTGCACGCCGGCGCCGGTACGGCCTGGACCGCTGGATCGTGCTAGAAATCGCCCGAGTTGAAACCGTCCCGAGGGCACTCAAGCGCCTCGAGAGCCATCCCCTCGTCGAGGTGGTGGAACCGGACTACCGCGGCAGCGCTGCGGGCAGGAGAGACGAACCTGCTCCCAACCTGCTATGCGCCCCTAACTACCCTTTCTACACCCCTAACGACCCGCTCTTTTTCGAGCAGTGGTACCTGGATCAGTCCAGCGATGCGGACATCGACATGCCCGAGGCATGGGAGATCATACGTTCGGCTCTTTTCGTGCCGGTAGCGGTGCTCGATACAGGCGTCGACTCAGAGCATCCCGATCTGAAAGAGGCCCTCCTGCCGGGCTGGGACTTTGTGAACAACGACTCCGACCCTTCGGACGACGAGGGACACGGCAGCAACGTGACCGGGCTGCTGGGGGCGATCGGCGGAAACGGAAAGGGCATCGCGGGAGTCGCATTCCGGACATCAATCATCCCCGTGAAGATTCTGGACAGCAACCTGTTCGGTTATTACAGCTGGTGGGCCTCGGGACTTTACCACGCAGCGGAACTTGGAGCGAGAGTGATCAACATCTCAGCCGGCGGCGAGGCGTACTCGCAAGCGCTCCACAACGCCGTACAGTACGCCCATGACAGGGGAGCCGTGATCTTTGCCGCGATGATGAACACCGATAACGACACCCTCCACTATCCGGCGGCATTCACAGAAACGATCGCTGTGGGCGCCACCAACCACAACGACGAGCGGGCGTCACCCTTCGTCTGGGGCGGCGGCTCCTCCTTCGGGAACCATATCGATCTGGTGGCCCCGGGCGATCGCCTTCTCTCGACCTACCCGGGCGGCAGCTATGCCAGCTACTCGGGAACCTCGCAGGCCACCCCCCTTGCCAGTGGTGTAGCCGCCCTGATGATACAGCTGGATTCGGACCTGTCTCCGGAGGATATCCGCTCAATACTGAGGGAGACCGCAGACGATCAGGTGGGACGACCCACCGAGGATATCCCCGGGTTCGACATCTATCACGGCGCCGGCCGCCTGAACGCCGAGGTGGCACTGGCCCACGTAGCCTCTACGGTAACTCCTCCAACCGTGTTAGAAGTATATCCACCACGTCCCAACCCCAGTCGTGGCCTGGTAGTGTTCGTCTATGACCTTGTAGAAACAGGCAGCGTCACACTGCGTATCTATGATGTGCGTGGCCGGCTGGTAGTGACCCTGCTCGACGGCGTTGTGAAACCGCCGGGAAGGTGGACACACCCCTGGAACGGCGCCGATTCGACAGGCAGGATGGCGCCCGCCGGGATCTACCTGTATGAGCTGATAACCGGCGGCAGGCGCGTGACCGGTAAACTGATACGACTCAAATGAATAAAAGAACAGACGAAGAGGGCAGGCCTATAAGGGCCGTGGCCATGATGAGCGGTGGCCTCGACTCCACCCTGGCGGCGGTGCATATAGCGAGGATGGGGATCGAAGTCCACGGCGTGCGGTTCTCGACTGGATTCTCACCGGTCGCAGGCCTTCTGAAAGCCGGCAAGGATCGTCCCCCACCCCTGGCAGAAGGAGGGGAATCGGACCCGAGGGCACTCAAGGTCGGTACTGGAGTAGAGATATCGTTCCGGCTCATCGACATCTCGACCGATTTCATCCGTGACGTCCTGACCTCACCCAGATACGGCCTCGGACAGGAAATGAATCCTTGTATCGACTGCCATATCTTCATGCTCCGCAGGACACGCCCCGTTATGGAGGAAGTCGGGGCCCATTTCGTCTTCACCGGCGAAGTGCTGAGCCAGCGCCCTATGAGTCAGAATAAACAGGCGTTGAATATCGTCGAGGAACAGTCGGGGCTGAAAGGGCTGCTGCTCAGACCCCTGTCGGCGAGGCATCTGGACCCGACGATTCCGGAGGAAAGGGGCTGGGTGGACCGCAACGAGCTTCTCAACATCCGGGGTCGCAGCCGGAAGACCCAGATCGAGCTGGCCGATCGTTACGGTATCTCCGACTACCCTCAGCCGGCGGGCGGATGCCTGCTGACCGATCCGGTATTTTCAAAGCGCCTGAAAGAACTGATCGACCACACCGCTGACGAGGAGAAACTGACTCCCGAGGATATGAACCTGCTCAAGGTAGGCAGGCACTTCAGGCTCCCCTCGGGCATAAAAGTGGTTGTCGGCCGCAATGATGCCGAGAACAGGTACCTCGAAGGACTGAACCTGGAGCGCTGGTCACTGCAGGTAATGGACCACGGCAGCCCAATCACACTGGTAGACACCAGTGCCGACGATGACGATCTAAACACGGCCGCAGCGCTGACCGCCCGCTACAGCCAGGGATGGGAAGAAAAAGAGGTTCGAGTAATACTTATACGGAAAGAAACCGAACGGGAAATCAGTGTTGAACCGCTTCAGCCCGGTGAGGCGAACAGCTGGATGATCTAGATCATATAATGGGGTAACTCTAGGCGTTTCCGGACAGAAACTAGTTACCGGACGCTCCGACCCCGCTCCTTTAACCGGGCGGTTCTCCATACGGCGGGCTGCAGCAGGATCAGCACGGTCATAACCTCGAGACGGCCGATCCACATGTTCAAGAACAGGACCAGCTTTGCCACTATGGGCAGGTGCGCGTAATTGGTCATCGGGGCCACTGCCCCGAAACCCGGTCCGATATTCCCGAGGGTGGCGATACTGGCCGTTATCCCGGTTATCATATCCGTCCCAAGAGAGGTAAGGACGATCACGCTTAAAATGAAAATCATGATATAAAGGAACAGGAAGGCAGTGATCGAGCGCATGATTTCCGGAGGTACAATACGGTTGCCCAGGCGTAAAGGCTTCACAACCCTGGGGTGGAGTGCCCGCAGCAGTTCCCTGAACGCCTGCTTGGCCAGCAGCCACAGCCGTACGATCTTCGGGCCTCCTGCAGCCGACCCAGCGCACCCCCCCACAAACATCAGCATCAGCATCAGCATCCGCGCCTGATCGCTCCACAGGTTGAAGTCATCAGTGGCGTAACCGGTGGTCGTGATGACGGTGAGGACCTGGAAGAACGAGTAGCGGAGAAGATCGAAGGGAGAAGCGCCGACCAGCGGCTGAGTCGTGGTATCT
>JAGLTZ010000211.1 GCA_023135015.1 Candidatus Latescibacterota bacterium | reverse complement strand
CTTCTCCATCCTCCGCTTCGAAGTGCATCAATCGCAGACGTTCGGGATCAACTTCCACCGTGATATCCAGCGTACCAAAGAAGATCTGGCGTGGAGGGCATGGAGGCGCAACGATTGGACCCGGGTCGA
The DNA here is from genome assembly GCA_023135015.1 of Candidatus Latescibacterota bacterium. Lineage (GTDB taxonomy): Bacteria > Blakebacterota > Blakebacteria > Blakebacterales > Blakebacteraceae > JAGLTZ01. Next base: position 2,997 of record JAGLTZ010000211.1, on the reverse strand, counting down.
CAAGTACGGGCACCTGGAAGACCTGGTGGGCCTGAGGAGCAGCCACAACCTGGAGATCATGCCTTATGTGAAAGCGAGCGGCCAGCAGTACTACCGCAACTCCGCCGATCCAGTCGGATACATCAACGAAAGGCTCTCCGACATGGGCGTGGACCTGAAATACGGGCTCACCAGCAACCTCGCCCTCGACGTGGCGCTGAACCCCGACTTCGGGCAGATCGCCCCCGACGCCGAGCAGATAAACGTCACCCGCTACGAACGCCACTTCCACGAGCTGCGCCCCTTCTTCCAGGAGGGACAGACTGTCTTCCGCACCCCTCTGCAGATCTTCTACAGCAGGCGTATCGGAAAGCAGGTCTCCGGCGGACCAGAAGTGAACCTGCTTGCGGGCGCCAAGATCACCGGGCGTACGGGGCCGTATCAGATCGGCATCATCAACGCCATTACAGAACATAAGGACTACACGGCCACATACGGCAGCTCCGTCTACGAGAAGACGGTGCCGATGGCCAACTACGCGGTCGTGCGCCTGGAACGGGATATCTTCACCCGCTCGAGCGTGGGGATACTTGCGGTGGGGAAAGACTCAAATTCGGGCAACGGCTCCGCCCCCTACCAGCGTGCGCTCGGAGCGGACTTCAGCTTTAGGATGGACGACAACCATTACATAACAGGAATGCTCGCCAGGAGCATTAACGCCGGAGAGGATGGCAATGACTGGGCCGGCCAGTTCAGGGCCGGCCTGCGCTCAGACCTGCTGGAGTACGGATTGGACTTCAATTACCTGGGTCCGCAGTTCGATGTGAAACAGGTTGGTTACATTACACAGGTTGACCGCCGCCGCATGGGATGGAACCTGGGCTGGAAACCCCGCCCCGAAAAGCACGGCATCCGCCGCATCGAGCTCAAAACCAGCGGGCAGGCCTCCCGCAACTTCGCAGGCCTATACACCCACGGCCGCTACGGAGTGGAGTTCAAGATCCAGGGTATGAACTACATGGAGCTGGAGGCGAAGGCCACTATCAACGATACCCGCTGGAAGGATGTCTATGCCGAGGAGCCCCCGTACACATCCGTCGAGGCCCGCTTCTACCGCGGCCGCGACTACAGCCTCAGCTTCAACACCGACCGCAGCCTCGATTACTCCTTCAGCGCCAGCACGAACTTCGGCGATTTCCTCGATTACTATGACTACTACTTCGGCCGCGACTGGACGATACGGTCCAGCTTCAACTTCCGCCCCAGCAGCCGGTTCTCGGGCAGCCTGGGCCTGACCCGCATCCGCGAGTACTTCAAGGACGGCAGACTGGACGAGACGAAGAACCTGCTGGTGACGCGCGCTTCCTACTACTTCACGTCTAACCTCTCGGTGAAGCTATACAACCAGTTCCGCTTCTATACCAACAGTGACAGCGGGGTCAGGGACAGCGCGGCCAACACTCTGAATGTGGTCTTCTCCTATTTCCTGAACGCCAAGAGCATCCTCTACGTGGTCTATAACGAGATCCGCGAGGACGACATCGCTGACTGGAAGTACTACGAGCAGTACGGCCGGCTCCCCCTGAGCGACCGGGCGGTGCTGATTAAGCTGACCTATTGGTTCAATATTTAGTTTCTGTCCGGAAACCTCACTAGGCAACCGATCTCCACCGAGTACCTTGACTAACAGACTGAAGTTTTTTAAATACAGCCTTAAGATCTGGTGTCGACGAGACCTTCTACAATCATCAGGAGCGTTCTTCCATGAAAGGTGTAGTGCTGGCCGGTGGTCTGGGGACCCGTCTCCACCCATTAACAAAGGTGACCAATAAGCATCTCCTCCCTGTATACAGGAAGCCGATGATCTATTACCCGATCGAGGCTCTTGTCCAGGGGGGGATTGATGAAATTATGATCGTGACCGGCGGGAACAATGCAGGTGACTTTCTCCGGTTGCTCGGAAACGGCAAAGAGTTCGGTCTGGCTCATCTCAACTACACCTACCAGGAGGGTGAGGGAGGGATCGCAGAAGCTCTTGGGCTTTGTCGGGCTTTCGTGGATGAAGACAAAGTCGCCGTAGTACTGGGTGACAATATCCTTCAAATGAGCATAAAACAGCATGTTGATTCATTTCGAGAGCAGGAGCGTGGGGCCCGGATCCTTCTGAAAGAGGTGGAAGATCCGGAGCGGTTCGGAGTGGCTCGACTGGAGGGGGATAGGATTGCAGAGATTATCGAAAAACCAAAGGATCCTCCCTCCAGCTTCGCCGTCACCGGCATCTACTTCTATGACAGCCAGGTCTGGAATATAATCGATTCTCTCGAGCCTTCCGGCAGGGACGAACTGGAAATCACCGACGTGAATAACTTCTACATAGATCAAAGCTCCATGCAGTACAGTATCATGGAGGGGTGGTGGACAGATGCCGGGACATTCGAGTCGCTCAGAAGAGCAACCGAGCTCGTAGCAGAAACCGGCGCAAACAACCCCGATTGAATTCAGGAGCGGGACGTGGCACACCTGGTCATCACCGGCGGAGCAGGGTTTATAGGTTCCAACTTCATACACTGGCTGTGCGGTGAGCATCCCGACCAGGAACTGGTCGTTGTCGACAAGCTCACATACGCGGGCAACCTGGCCAACCTGGAACCGGTCAGCGACAAGATCAGATTCGTAAAGGCTGATATCGCGGATCCGGGGTCCATGGCGGAAGTGCTGAAGGGAGCCGACGGCATCATCAACTTCGCGGCCGAATCGCACGTCGACCGCAGCATTGAATCCGCCGCCCCGTTCCTGCACAGCAACATCGTCGGGGTACAGGTGATACTCGACCTGGTGAAGGAACTGGAGGTCCCCCGTTTCCTGCAGATCTCGACCGATGAGGTTTACGGCTCGGCCCCGGAAGGGGTCCGATTCACCGAGGAGGACCGGCTCAGCCCATCGAGTGCGTATGCCGCCAGCAAGGCCTCGGCCGATCTACTGGTCGGGGCGGCAGTCCGTACCTGGGGACTGCCTGCG
>JAGLTZ010000210.1 GCA_023135015.1 Candidatus Latescibacterota bacterium | reverse complement strand
GATGATGAAGGACCGCCCCGTTAGCACGTCATCATTTCGGAGCGGCCCTTTCATGATTCAGTTCCGGCCCGCCGTTCTGGGGTCGGGTTTCAGTTCGATTATTATGCTGGTGGATATTTCTCCGTAAGTGACGGTGAGCTTGTAACTGCCGGGGTCAAGAGGTCGTTGGGGAGTTTCGCCCGGTTGGGGACGACGCATTCCCGTTCCGAAACGGGGCCGGATGGGAACCTCCACCATGTTCAGTCCCCTCTCACCAGGACCATCGATATCCCTCATAGTTGACCCGTCAATCCCGTCCACGGTGATCTTCACATTCTCGACCGGCTTGCCAACCCAGTAGTTGATCTTGAAGCTTGTGGGTGGGTTCTGGCCACTGAAGATTTTATCGCCCGGCCAGCTCTGATCCATCCGGTAGTTCCAGGCCGTTGCGGGCTGGATGTCCAGGAGCTCGAAGTCTTTCTCCATCACCTCGGGGGTCAGCGACTGGATGCCGGAAACATCGTCCATCACCCACAGGCTCAGACCGTGGGTGGCGATTATCAGGTCGCGGTCGCGCGGGTGGACCACCAGATCGTGAACCGGTACAACCGGCAGGTTGTTGCTGAACGGTGACCAGGTCTCTCCCTTGTCGAGGGAGACGTAGACCCCGTGTTCGGTGCCCAGGTATACCAGGTTGGGGTTGACCGGGTCTTCGGTGATCACGTATGCGGGATCGTCTGTGGGCAGGCCGCCTCCCAGGCGCTTCCAGCTCTGGCCGAAGTCGTCTGTGCGGAGTACGTATGTGGTGATGTCGCCGAATCGGTGGCCGTCGAAGGTCACATACGCCCGTCCCAGTTCGTGTCCGCTGGGTCGAACGCGGCTGACCCAGGTGTTGGCCGGCACCCCCTGGATGTTGCCGGTTACATCGGTCCAATTGATGCCGCCATCGCGGGTGAAGTGGACCAGCCCGTCGTCGGTGCCGACCCAGACGATGCCAGGCAGGATCGGGGATTCTCCGATGGTGATGATGGTGCAGTGTTTTTCCGCTCCCGTCTGCATATCTCCGCGGTTCTGAGCGTTGAACTTGGTCGAATCGGCTGTGGTAAGGTCGGGGCTGATGATCGTCCAGGTGTCTCCTCTGTTCACGCTCTTGAAGAGCACGTTGCCGCCGAAGTAGATAGTCTTCGGGTTGTGGGGGGAGATCAGTATCGGCGAGCTCCAGTTGAACCGGAACGATGTCCCCGGCTCTGGCGCCGGGACTATGTTGGATTGCGTTCCTACTCTCCCACTCATCATGAACTGGCGCTGCCTTTCGGAGATATTGCGCATCTGACCCCGCGGCGCCCGCGGACTGATTGATTTCGACTCCCCTGTGGTGAGGTTTAACCGTGTGATTCTGCCTCCCTGGCTCTCGGCGTAGAGGATCAGGTCGGGGTCTTCGGGGTCGACCTGCGCGTGGAAACCGTCACCCCCGAGGAAGAAGTGCCAGTCGCTGTTGAGGATGCCCGACGGGCTGAAGGTGGCGTGAGGGCCGCCCCAGGTACCGTTGTCCTGCAGGCCTCCGTAGACGTTGTAAGGTATGGCCATGTCATAGCCGACTGCGTAGAACTGGCCGAGGGGCAGGTTGTGGGCGAAGTCCCACGTCACGCCCTGGTCCCAGGAGATCGATACACCGCCGTCAGAACCCACAATCAGGTGATCGGTGTTGTTTGGGTCTATCCACATGGCGTGGAAGTCGACGTGATGACTTCCCGTAATGTCTGTGACCCCGCGCACTTCAGCGTCACCCCCTCCTCCGGATCCGCGCTGACCTACTGCACTCTCGTAGTTGTCGACCCACTTCACAGCTTCCTCCACGTCCGCCTTGAAGAGTCTGCTCTCGACCAGGTAGACCCGGTTAGCGTCGTGCGGGTCGACGCGGACCTGGCAGTAATAGAAGGGGCGCCCGTTCCGCCGGTCAAAGCGCTGCCAGGTCTGGCCCCCGTCTTCGCTGCGGTAGGTGCCGTTCAGACTGGGCCTCGACATCCCCCTGCCGAAACGGGCCGCCCGTTCGACCTGCGCCGAGTCGGGCTGCGGGGCATTGGGGTCGTCTGCGAAGTTCTCGATGCGGGCGTAGATTATCGAGGGGTCATCAGGGAAGATATCAAGGCTGCTCTTTCCGTTCTGGTCCGACGGGGGCAGTCCGTTACCCTCCAGGCGGGTCCAGGTGGCTCCGGCGTCGGTCGATTTCCATATACCGTTATTGGGACCGCCGCCGCTGAGGAACACCCACGGTTTCCGCTCCCTCTCCCAGGAGGTAGCGTAGACTGTATCGGGATTCTTCGGGTCGAGGATTACGTCGTAGAAACCTGTGCCGTCCTCGAAGCCTTTCAACTTTCTCCACTGCTCCCCGCCGTCAGTAGACTTGTAGAGCCCGCGGTCGCCCCTGGTTTTACTCCACAGGTTCCCAAGGGCTGCCACGTAGACCACCATAGGGTCGCGGGGATCAACGACGATCCGGCCGATGTGGAATGTGTACTCCAGACCCTTGTGCTGCCAGGTCTCGCCACCGTCGGTCGAGCGCCAGACACCGTCACCCCAGCTGATCGAGTTGCGGGAGTGGGGCTCTCCCATGCCGATATAGATGACGTCGGGGTCGGAGGGGGCTATCGCGATATCCCCGACGGCAGCCGTCTTATCCCCCTGGAAGACCTGTTCCCAGGTGGTTCCGTTGTTTATGGTTTTCCACAGGCCGCCGGCTGCTGCGGCCATATACATGATTGAGGCTTCGCCGCCGGGCGGTATCGCTATATCGGAAACCCTTCCCGACATGATAGCGGGACCTATCTGGCGCCACTGGTATCCTCCGAATATCGGGTGTTCGGCTTCCTGTTCCTGGCCCTGTGCCTGGACGGGCGCCGTCGCCACCAGCACCGGCATCAGCAACAGTACAGAAAGGGACCTGAGAAGAGGGTTGATACGCATTCGCTCAATTTCCTTGCTGGATTGATACGTCTGTTCACGCATGGGGTGTAAGGATGTGCATAACATAATGTATTATATATTGTGCAATCAGCCTGATTTCCACCTTCAACCGGTGCGTTATTGACCGTCCGGAGGTGCGCTGGTAGTTTCATCATATGGCTTCGAAATCCACTCTCTTCCTGATCGATGGAACCGCGCTTGCCTACCGGGGCTATTTCGCGTTCATAAAGAACCCCCTAATCAGTTCGAGAGGTGAGAATACCAGCGCGCCATTTGCATTCACCAATTCACTGCTGAAGCTGATCCGCGAGTTCGAACCCACGCATTTAGCGGTTGTTTTCGATGCCCCCGGTAAGACGTTCCGCCACGAACGGTACGAGCAATACAAGGCAACACGGGAGAAGATGCCCGAAGACCTTGCCCAGAGCCTGCCCCGCGTTCACCAGGTCGTGGAGGCGATGTCGATTCCGATTATCGAAGTGGAAGGCTTCGAGGCAGACGATGTAATGGGGACGCTGGCCAGAAAAGGGAGCGAGGAAGGGATAGACGTTTTTCTGGTCACCAGCGACAAGGACTTCATGCAGTGCCTGGACGGGCATGTGAGAATGCTGAAACCGGGTCGGAGGGGGGACGAATACAGGACGTTCACGGCCGCTGACGTACGCGAGCGGTACGGCGTGGAACCCCGGCAGGTCATTGACATCCTGGGGCTTATGGGGGACAGCTCCGACAATGTTCCCGGCGTTCCCCAGGTCGGTGAAAAGACAGCTCAGAAACTGGTCCAGGAATACGGCTCTATTGAGTCGGTCCTCGAGCATGCGGGGGAGGTGAGCCAAGCGAGGGTACGGGAGAACCTGGCTGCCTACGCAGATCAGGCGCGGCTCAGCAAAGAACTCGTAACCATCGATACTGACGTACCTTTAGATATCTCTCCGGAGGATCTCACTTTCGAGGGTTTCAACATCCCGGTGCTGGTAGATCTGTTTAACGACCTGGAGTTTACCTCTCTCACCCGGGAGCTGCTCCAGGAGGGCGAGGAGGCGGGTACCGACTCCGATGAAAAGGAGTACATACTTGTAGACTCGGCTGAAGAGGCGGAACGGATTATCGGGAAGCTGACCGAGGCCGAAATCGTTGCGGTGGACCTCGAGACGACAGACCTTAACCCGCTCAGGGCGCGGGTTGTGGGGATAAGCCTCTCCGTCGAGTCCCAAAAGGCCTTCTACCTGCCCCTGCGTCACACCAGGGGAAAGAACCTGCCGGCGGAAGAAACACTTTCGAAGCTGGCGGCGATCCTGCAGGACCCGGGAGTCCCCAAGGTGGGGCACAACATCAAGTACGACGCGCTGGTACTCCGGAACGAGGGCATCAGCCTGCAGGGAATCGCTTTCGATACCATGGTGGCTTCCTATCTGCTAAATCCCTCCAGGCGCCAGCACGGCCTCGATTCCCTTGCCCTCGAGTACCTGCAGCACA
>JAGLTZ010000021.1 GCA_023135015.1 Candidatus Latescibacterota bacterium | reverse complement strand
AGGGCCGTTTCCGGACGGAAACTAGGTAGGGGTGACACGGGTCCTGGATAATGTTACCTTAATTAGTGTAATCTGAAGTATGATGAGGGTTCTCAATGCAGCCCGACTGGATCTCATTTGCCAGGTCATTGCTGTTTACTGCAGCCCTTCTTTTCCTCGCGGCAGCGGTTTACGTAGCCGATCCACTGTGCCGGGACGCAGGTGCGGGCGGATCCTGGGAAGCGCCTGATTCCTACAGCGATGCCATGGCCTCACTTCACTTCCTCCATGCCCAGCGGGCATACCCGGGAGAAGATATACCCCCACGCCAGTACGCCGACGAGTTCGAACGCGCAGCGCCACGAATCAGAGCAGCCAGGCAGTGGACGGGAGGAATTGCCGCGGGGGGTTACTCTGAGCCTCCCGACTGGCGGGCGCTGGGTCCGAAGAACCTGGGCGGCCGCACGAACGCTTTAGCCATCAATCCTCTGAATCCAGACGTTATCTATGCCGGGTCGGCCAGCGGCGGGTTATGGCGGTCCGATACCGGTGGGCGCGGCATAGAAGCATGGCACCGCATAGAGACCGGTTACCCCGTGCTGGGAGTCAATGCCATTGCAATAGACCCTTCCGATACTGCCACCGTCTATATTGGTACGGGGGAGGTCTACGGCAAGGATACCTCGATGGGCGGGTTATACATACGGATAACGCGAGGCAGCTACGGTATCGGACTGCTGAAGAGCACCGACAGCGGTGCCACCTGGTCGAAGAGCATCGACTGGTCGTACGACCAGCGCCGGGGTGTGCTGGCCCTGGAGATAGATCCTTCCGATCCACAGGTGATTTTCGCCGGGACCACCGAAGGAGTGTACAGGAGCAGCGACAGGGGCGTGACCTGGACCATGGTCCTCGATGTCCAGATGGCCGTCGATATAGCGATCAACCCTTCCAACAGTGACACCATTTTCGCATCGTGCGGTAATCTGGGCATTCCGGCCGATGCGGGTGTCTACCGTTCGGTCGACGGGGGGGATACGTGGACTGAACTGGGCGGTGGCCTTCCTCTCGACTGGAGCGGCAAGACGCTGCTCGATATTTACGGTGCGGCGCCCAATGTGATCTATGCCGACGTTGCAGATATGTTCGACGGGATCGGTCTCTATCGCAGCCTCGATTCCGGCGACAGCTGGGAGCATCTCACGGCAAACTATACCGGATATGCGGGAATCGCGAGTTACCAGGGATGGTTCTCCCACTATGTCGCGGTTAACCCTGTGGACTCCAGCCAGGTCCTTGTGGCTGGAGTACAACTCTACAAGTCGGTTGACGGGGGCCGATTTTTCGAGCGAACCTCTCTGGGCGGCAGGGACTGGGGGATAGTGCCGATAGGGGGCCCTGAGGGGGACTCCGACTATATCCATGTTGACCACCACGCCTTCGCCCGCCATCCGACCGATCCCGCAACCCTGTTTCTCGGAAACGATGGTGGTGTATGGGAGACGAACGATTTCGGCGAGTCCTTCATAGGAAGGAACGGCTACTACCAGACAGCTCAGTTCTATGGTGGGTTCACCTCCTCGCCGCTCGATTCCAATCTGGCTATGGGGGGGTTGCAGGACAACGGAACGATCATATACCGGGGCGGGCCGGCCTGGCAGAAGTCTCTGGGAGGGGACGGCGGCATGACCGGGATACTGCCGAACACACCACATATACTCATGGCCTCGACCCAGTACTGCCGGCTGTACAAGTCAACTAATGGCGGTCAGAGCTGGACCCGTACCAATACGGAAATGGAGGACGGTTCCGACAGGGTCTTTGTCGCCCCGTTCGTAATGGCCCCGTCCAATCGGGCCATCAGCTATGCGGGGCGTACAAGGGTGTGGCGCAGTAACAACTACATCAGCACCTGGTATGTGCCCGGCAGTGCGCCCCCCCTCGACGGCAACCCTGTGCTGACCATCTCGGTCTATCCGCACGGTCCGGATATTGTATGGGCGGCGACTGTTCCCGCTGCCACACGCGCCGGCGTCTTCCGTTCGACCAACGGAGGCAGCAGCTGGATGAACATCACCGGTAACCTTCCCGACCGCTATCCTGTTGATATTGTGGCCAGCTATTATGACAGGGACACCGCGTACATAGTATTTAGCGGGTTCGGGACCTCACATCTCTTCAGGACCGGGGATGGGGGCGCCACCTGGGAGGATATCGACCAGGGCAAGTTGCCTGATGTCCCGACTTCGGCGTTTGCGATCGATCCGTACAACAGAAACTATCTCTATCTCGGGAATGATCTCGGTGTGTGGTTCTCGCCCGACGACGGAGAGACCTGGGAGCCCTTCACCAACGGTCTGCCTACAGCACTGGTCATGGACCTGAGCATTTCAAGGGCCGACTGGACCATCCGGGCCGCAGTACACGGTCTGGGTGCGTGGGAGCGGACCTTGGTCAGTGCAGCCTCTGCAGCCGGAGATACAGTCGCTCCATCTTTTACGGTGGGTATCGTGCGCAACAGCGTTCTGCGTAACTATGTCGATCTCTACTTCGTGCCTTCCGAGATCCTGCCCGAAAAACCGAACGCAAGCGTCAACAGCGTTGCGGTTACGCTGAATACCATCAGCACGTCGGAGAGAGATGTATACGTAGGCGATTACAAACTCACCGGGTCGGGCAGCTATACCATTGCCGTCTCCGGCCGCGACTTCGCCGGCAATGACACCCTCCAGACGCGGGAGTTCGCCGCCCAGCTCATCACTGCATCGGAAGGCGGGAGACTCTCGGCAGCCGGCGGCACTTTTGAGGCGGACTTCCCACCCCGGGCGCTGTCCGAGAACGAGTATGTGATAGCATACCCGGTTGAGGATGGCTTCGATCCCAAAGAGGGCATAACGCAGCCCTTTGCGATGCTGCCCCTGGAAAAGACACTTATGAGGGAAATGAGGCTTGCTCTCAGCTACGACCCTTACGAGCTGGGAGGTGCCGACCCGATGGGATTGGGAATATACCGCCGGGTGGGGGATAGATGGGTCTATCAGGCGAGCTATGTAGATGAAGCCCGCCACCGGGTGGAAGCTTCGATCGACAGGCTCGGTACCTACCAGCTCCGGCTGGGGGAGGGTGGGGCGGAAGGTGTTGCGGCCGGGAACGGGCTGGAGCAGAATTATCCAAATCCTTTCAACGGGTCCACCGCGATCAGATATTCAATCGCAAGGTCGACCCATGTCGAACTCTACGTGCTGAACGTCCGGGGCCAGCTGGTGCAGACTATCGTCGATGGTGTGGTAGCAGCGGGGTCACATGTGGTGACGTGGGACGGAAAGGGCGAATCGGGTCTGCGGGCGGCCTCGGGAATTTACCTGATCGTGCTCAGAGCCGATGGCTGCATCTTCACACGCAAAGCATTACTGTTACAATAGGTATCGGACCAATGAATGCTGCATATAAAAAAGATAAGAAGCCGCCGGGTCGGATCCGGCCCGGGGCGGCCGGGGCCGTTGCCGCTGCGGCAGCCCTGATCTTCCTGGCGGCCGTGGTGTTTGTGGCGGGACCGCTGAAGAGAGGGGTTGAAACCGGTGGCGGGAACAAGAGAACCCCGGTTCCACGAAGCGATGCGATGGCATCCCTCCACTTCCTGCATGATCAGCGTGCCTATCCCGAACCTGATATACCCGACCGCAAATACACCGAGGCCTTCGAGCAGGTCAGGACACAGCTGCAGCTTGCCCGCTTAAGGGGTGGGAGAGAGACCTCGTACGAAGAGCCGCCTCCCTGGACTCCCATCGGCCCCAAGAATGTGGGGGGGCGCACAAACGCGCTGGCGATAAATCCTCTCGACCCGCAGATAATCTACGCGGGCGCCGCCAGCGGCGGTCTGTGGCGGACTGATTCGGGTGGTAAGGGAAGGGACGCCTGGCACTACGTGGAAACAGGTTTCCCCGTTCTCGGTGTCAACGCCATTGCGATCGACCCTTCCGATACGTCGACGGTCTACATCGGAACCGGCGAAGTTTACGGCAAGGAGACTTCGATCGGCGGACTCTACATAAGGACCACGCGTGGCAGCTACGGCATCGGCATTCTGAAGAGCACCGACGGGGGCGCAACCTGGTCGAAGAGCCTCGATTGGTCGTACAACCAGCGCCGTGGCGTGCTGGCTCTGGAGATCGATCCCAACGATCCGCAGGTTGTTTTCGCCGGCACCTCTGAAGGAGTGTACCGGAGCAGGGATCGCGGTGAAAGCTGGACCCGTGTGCTGGGTGTCTCGATGGCGGTGGATATTGCCATCAATCCCGTCAACGGGGATACCATCTTCGCATCCTGCGGGAATCTGTCCGTGCCGACGAACGCAGGCATATACCGGTCTGTCGACGGCGGAGACATCTGGACGGAACTGGGAGGAGGCCTGCCGTTCAACTGGACCGGTAAGACTCTGCTCGATATCTACCCGATGGCGCCGAATGTCATATACGCCGATGTAGCCAACGCTCTGAGCGACAATGATCCCACCGGCGTGGGGTTGTACAGAAGTCTCGACTCGGGCGAGACCTGGGAGCACATCTCTGCGGGCTATTCCACCTACTGGAATATCGCCAAGTACCAGGGCTGGTTCTCACATTTTGTTGTCGTTCATCCGGCCGATTCCTCCAAGGTGCTCGTCTCCGGCGTGGATACATACAAATCGGACGACGGTGGGCGCACCTTTGAGCAGAAATCATACTGGTGGGCATGGTACGGCGGAATCATCCCGATCGGCGGTCCGGAGGGCCCATCGTATTATTCCCACGCCGATCACCATAACTTTGCCAGACACCCAACCGATCCAAGCACTGTTTATCTGGCCACAGACGGCGGGATTTTCGAGACGAATGATTTCGGTGAGACCTTCGCCGGTCGCAACGGCGGATACCAGACAACGCAGTTCTACGGGGGTTTCTCCTCCTCGATATTCGATGCCGACCTGGCTATAGGAGGGCTGCAGGACAACTCTACTGTGATCTACAGAGGTGGCCCCGCATGGCAGATGGCATTAGGGGGAGACGGCGGGATGACCGGCTTCTCGGTCACCGACCCGGATCTGATTATTGCCTCGACCCAGTACGGGCGCCTCTACAAGTCGATGGATGGAGGGCTGCGCTGGTCCCGGTATAATCATGTAATGTCTCAGTCGGGGGAGGGGGTTGCGTTCGTCGCGCCGTTCGCCCAGGCGCCATCCGACCGATCGATCGCATATGCCGGACGCACCCGGGTATGGCGCAGTGACCACTATATCGAGAACTGGCGGGTGCCGGGCTCCGCTACGCCGCTGGACGGCAATCCAGTGCTGACTCTTTCGGTATATCCGGGTGATCCCGATCTGGTGTGGGCCGCAACCGTGCCGGCATCCAGACGGGCTGGGGTGTTCCGGTCGACCGACGGGGGACAAACCTGGTCGAATATCACGCGCAATCTTCCCGACCGCTATCCGGTCGATATCGTTGCCAACCCGAGTGATCCCGACATGGCCTATGTGGTCTTTTCCGGATTCGGCACCTCACACCTCTTTCGCACCGTTAACGGCGGACTGTCATGGGAGGATGTAGGCGTCGGCCTGCCGGACATCCCCACCTCCGCTCTGGCGGTAGATGCTTTCAACCAGGATTATCTCTACCTCGGGAATGACTTCGGGGTATGGTTCTCGCCCGACGGGGGCCGGACCTGGGAGTTGTTCTCGGATGGCATGCCCACAGCGGCCCTTGTAATGGACCTGAGCGTTTCGATAGAGAATGCATCCATCAGGGCCGTTACACACGGCCTGGGGGTGTGGGAACGCACGCTTGTCAGCGCTGTTTCGGTCCTGGCCGAGGAGGAACAGGAAGGGGTCCGACTCTTCCAGAACCTTCCGAACCCCTTCAACTCCGAGACGCTGATTGCATACGACCTGCCCGGTGAGATGAGGGTGCGGCTGGAGATCTTCAACATCCGCGGGCAGTTCATCAGAGAGGTGCGCAACGAAGTACAGGGCGGTGGCCGCCACTTCGTGACCGTGAGATCCAGAGATCTTTCAACTGGTATCTATATATACCGTCTGGTGGCGGGAGATCAGGTCCGTACCAGGAAGTTCATGATCGTTAAGTAATACTGAGCCCGCTTGACTCCCTCCTGGAAAGAATGGAACATGAGCGGAGGTATCCCGTAGCCGGTGGTATTCCCTGCGGGTCGCCTGTCAGTTTCCCTCTCGTATTCTCAAGGAGGTCTTGCAATGCGGAAGCGTAATGCCATCGTAAGAACAGGACGCACCGTTGCACTTGTTTCTCTGATGATCTCTACCGCATGGCTGGCAGCCAGCTGTTCCGGTGATGGTCCTACAAACGGGACTCCTACTGGAAGCGTCGAGCTGGACATCCTGGAGATATACGATCCAGGTTCCGATGTCTGGACCGAGGGAGCGGTACTGCCCATTCCCAGAAGTGAGTCGGTTTCCGCCGTATTCGACGGGAAACTCTATGTCGTAGGCGGGTTGGATTACAGGAAAGAAGAGACCTATGCCGTCGTGCATATCTACGATCCAACCACCGACGCCTGGGCGACGGGGGCGTTGATGCCGACTACGCGCTACGGTGCGGCGGCAGGGGTTATCGACGGCAAGCTCTACGTTGCCGGAGGGGAATCCCAGCAAGGCAACGTGAATGTCCTGGAAGTCTACGATCCCGTAACCGATACCTGGGATGATTCAAAACAGTCGATGCCTACGGCACGGAGGTGGGCCGTTGGTGGCGTTATTGACGGTAAGCTGTATGTCGTCGGCGGATACACCACCCAGGACACGGATATTCTTGAGATCTACGATCCCGCAACAGACAGCTGGGACACTTCTAAAAGGGATATGGCTACGGCACGCGGTCAGGCAGCAGGCGGTGTGATCAACGGCAAACTCTATGTGGTGGGAGGCTACCTGCCTTCTGAGGTTCTGACCGGCGTCCTCGAAGTATATGACCCTGTTGCTGACAGCTGGGTTGGCAAGAGCGCCATGTCGATTATCCGGGGGGAGGCAGCCGACGGCGTGATAGACGGCAAACTGTATGTCGTCGGGGGGGTTCTCCAGTCGGACGCCATTTCGGCATCGCTGGAGGTCTACGACCCCGCCACCGATGGCTGGACGACCATAAAGGCCATGGGTTATGTCCGGGCTGAGGCCACAGCAGAAGTGATCAACGGTAAGCTCTACGTAGTGGGGGGTTACCGGTAAACGGGTCGTTGGAGCCCCTGCTGATATGCCAGGATATTAGCGGTCCTGAGTTTTCGCCTTCATTCATTGAAAGGAAGAATCCGTCATGCACCGGAATTCACTGCGATTTCTGTTAAAGGTAACTCTCCTTCGCGCAGGTGTTCTGCTGCTTGCCGCCGCACTACTATCGCCAGGCCGGGCGGTTGCTCAAGCCCGGCAGCCATCGGGCCAGATGGCTGCCTTTACGGAACAGATCTTCACCAGGGAAGATGCCGACCTGGCGATAACACTCCAGGAGGCGATCAGGGTAGCGCTGGACGAGTCATTTGACATTTTCATGCTCAAGGAAAAATACCTGCAGATTTCATATGAACTGGAGGAGGCCCGGAGACGTCTGCGTACCCGCATCGACCTGGTAAGCACCATCCCGAGCATCTCTCAGGAATACAAGGCCAGGTGGTATACGGATCGTCGCGGTGACGAACTGGTGTATGTCAAGGAAGGTATCTCCTATCTCTATACAGCCCTCAGAGTCGAGCAACCTCTGCTCACCAATGGCAGGATCACCCTGGGAAGCAGGGTACTCGGCTACGATCACTTCATAGATCAGTTTACGGGCATCCTTACCGAAATCCGCTCGGTCCAGCCGAAAATGTGGCTGGAATACAACCAGCCGCTCTTCCAGTACAACAGTATCAAGGGACAGCTGCGGGATGCCGAACTGAACCTGGAGAGTCTGGAACTGAGTTACACCGAGGCCGAACTGCAACGGATCAACCGGGTGACCCGGCAGTTTTACCTGCTGTTCCGCAGCCAGCGCTCCCTTGAGGTCGCGCTGGAGACTTTCCTGCAGAGCGACATCAACTACCGGACGGCACTGCGGAAGTATGAGGCGGGTCTGGCCCCGGAACTGGATCAGCTGAGCCTTGATGTGACAAGGGCGAACAGCTCCGACAGGCTGGTGAGCGCGCTCAACAATCTTGAACGGCATCAGCGTGATTTCAATCGCAGGATCGGACTTCCCCTCGATAAGCGGGTATGGGCCGACGCGAACATGGAATACCGCCTGATCGACGTTGATATGGACAGAGCACTTCAGCTGGCCATGAAGTACCGCTCTGACGTGCGTCAGGTGGAAATCGACCTGGAGCGATCCGA
Source organism: Candidatus Latescibacterota bacterium (assembly GCA_023135015.1). Classification (GTDB taxonomy): domain Bacteria; phylum Blakebacterota; class Blakebacteria; order Blakebacterales; family Blakebacteraceae; genus JAGLTZ01. The sequence goes on along the minus strand of JAGLTZ010000021.1, from coordinate 1,706 downwards.
TCTGGAACTGAGGCAGATCGGTGCGGAGGGGAAGCCCGATCTGCAGTTGAATTTCGGCTACGACCTCACAGGCAACTCCGCCCGTTCTGACCTTGAGGCCAGCGACGGTTGGTCGGACCATTTCGGCGAGGCCTTCAACGGGGATAACTGGAGCCCGAACACCAACGTCAGCCTTACCCTCAAGGTACCTATCTTTGATTGGGGAAGGAACGCCTCGAGCGTGAACCGCCAGCTTTCTTCAATTCGGGTCCAGCAGCGGGAACTGGAAGAGGTCCGGGCGGATCTTCAGCGCGATGTAGAGAACAGGGTCCTCGCCCTTAAGAGCGCCATGCGGCGCATGGGGATTCAGGAGGAGAACCGGTTGGTCGCGCAGATGAACTATGATATCAGCCAGAAGCGATTCGAGAAGGGAGAGATATCCTCAACAGAGCTGATCATCGCTCAGCAGCTGTACCTGGATACGGAAACCCTGCTCACCAGCGCCTTCATCGAATACGAGACGGCGATGGCGGATCTGAGGGAAATCACCCTGTGGGACTGGGAAACGAACAGGTCGATCACCCAGCGTACCACACCACCGAAACCATTCGCGGAGAGATAGCTGGCATACACCTTTTGGCAGCTGGTTTGTCAGGAAGATTTTAACGGGGCGTGTTCATATCCTTTTATGAGTAAACAGTGCCACGAATAGTTTCGTCGGTCCTTTAGATCTTCTATAGTGAAGGGGAGAGCGCGAAGCACTGCAAAAGGCGGGCTATGCGCAGGAGACTCCGAATCTTCTCGCGGTCGGGCCTGGTCAAGATATCAACCCTAATAGCGGCCTGTGCGATCATCTCGACCTCTATCCCTCAATCATCAGTTGCCCAGGGAACAACAGGTGCTCTACGCGGCCGCATCACAGATGCCGAAACGGGTGAGCTGCTTGCAGATGTAAATGTTGTATTAAATGACCCTACTGGTCATCCAACCGGCCTCGGTTCCTCGACTAACAATCAGGGTGAGTACATTATCCTGAACATCCCTCCAGGTACATACCAGCTTCAAGTCCGCATGATGGGATACAGGCCTGTTGAGGTCCGGAAACTCGTCATCAGAACCGGCATCTCAACAACACGCCATTTCCAGCTTCAGCCCACGATTCTGGATGTTGGCTATGTCCTCACGGTTACAGCGGAGGATGATCCCATCAAACGAGATGTAACTTCCACCCGGAATTCATACACTGCTGCCGAAATGGAGCGCATGGCAGTCTACAGCACCACAGATATTCTGAGCCTGCAAACCATCATGTATACGTACACTGATTTTCAGGACGATATACCGGGATACCGCGACCGGGGATTGGAGATGGTCTATGTGCGAGGGGGAAGAAACGCTGAGGTCGCATTCATGATCGACGGTATACAGGTAACCAATCTGGTGTTTGGGGGGCAGGCGGCACGGTTGAGCCCGATAGGGCTTGCAGAAATGGTCGTGATGGCAAGCGGGATGAGCGCAGAGTTCGGCAATGCACTCAGCGGTGTGGTCAACTTTGTAACCAGAGATGGAACACGCTCATATGAGGGAAGTGTCGAAGTCCTCTCCAGTGAGTTTAGTGGCTACTCGCAGGATGACGTCCGTGATATGATCCGTGCGCGCTACTATATCGGTGGACCAATTCCCCTGTCCTCAAAGCTCTTCTTTTTCTTCTCCGGTTCGGCGTCTAC
>JAGLTZ010000209.1 GCA_023135015.1 Candidatus Latescibacterota bacterium | reverse complement strand
CGAAGAGCCCGCTGGATGAGCGCATGCGCTTACCATTTATCATGTGTGTTATCTCGGAAAGATCCTGTGCTGCGGCACTCTGGAGGCCGGGAAGGGTTAGAAATGCCCAGCTGAAAATTAGACAAGCGATCTTCCTGCTTTTCACCTGCATTACGGATACCTCCTGCTGTTCTGGTCCTGATAACTGAAAGCTCATGCCCTTCTCCGGATGGCCACCTGCCATCTTTAATAGTCCATCCTGGACAGTAAAGACTCTCTCGGTGAAGGTTTCAATCGGTAGTTAGTTTCTGGACGGGCACTAGCCTAGTTTCCGGGTGGGAACTGTAGTAATTTGAATAGGGAAATCGGAAAGAGACTTAATTGGTTAGTGGAGGTAGCTGTGCAGCAAAAGAATTCGGAGTTCGTGAAAGGGGCCATCTTTGGGAAGGTTAAAAACATCATGACCTGGGGTATTTTACTAATTATTGGGCTCATCAGCGTGGTCATGACGTCTTGCAATTCAGTCTCCCCCCGTGGAACACGGTGGCATGAAAAGTACGATTTTGTGGCTGATATTCCACCCATCGTTTTCCACTACGATCATGGTATGTTGGCTGGAAGTTACCCCGAGGACCAGGAAACCGTGGCGGTGCGATTCGATGATGTCTGTGCTTATTTGGGCCATGTTTGTCTTTGTGGGGCTGGTGGTTATCGGATTGTTTCTTTGGTCGTTGACTCTCTGCACACCAGCAACGAACCGTTAGAAAGAGGCGAATTCATTTTAGTCAGCAGCCGGGATCATACCATCAGCGATGTGATCGCTTATGTGTTAGGAATTCAACGCCGTCAAGATCTGAACAAATCCAACTATTTTATTGATACAACCATTACCGCCCCTCGGCGGGAATACCACTACTATATTGGTTTTAAGGAGACTCATACTGCGGTTCATGTCATCTACCGAAAGCACCAACTCATTGGCCATGATGCTATGGATGCCCTCTGGAAAATTGAGCTAAGTTACGATGCTGATCCACAATCAGTGAGCAAAGAAGACATCTTGAAATACCAGCGGGCGATGAAAGATTTGGTAAGCGACGTTGTTTTGGGACGACGGGACGATGTATTCGATATTGTTCGGGTGCCTTATGAACAGGTTGTGTCTCCACTACTGCACGATTGAAGCTCAGCCCTTCTTTCTCCCGAAACCGGTAGCTACGGCCGCGATCATCAGGGGGAACAGGACGATTCCGTAGAAGATGTATGGCGCCTCCTGGGTCCAGGGCACCACTACTGCGAAACTGTAGCGTTCCACCAGCTCCTTCTGAATGGCGTTGGCCGCCACGATTGTTGCTGAGTAGGGGAGGATATAGGGGAAGGAGCAGGAGATGGTGTCCAGGAGGTTCGCGCTCCGGTATGGGTGTATCTTGTGCCGTTTCCTCAGTTCGTTCGCCAGTGGACCGGTTGTGATCATCGCTACGGTGTTCACCGATACACAGATATTGGCGAACGAGATCAGGGCCACGATGGCGGCCTCGGCACCCCGGACACTTCTGGCGATGTTGCGGTCCAGCCAGGCCATCAGCTTGTCCATGAAACCGGCGTCGGACATGATGCCGATGGCCGTGACCAGGAGCAGTGTGAGGATCGAAATCGGGAGAAGGGCTGTCGCACCGCTCACGGCACTTCCGGCGACAGAGCCATCCGCCGCGATATAAAGAACGCGCGAGAGGGGGAAGACACCGAAGAGCGGTCCGACGATCAGTGCGGAGATGGCTCCTGCCGTCAGTGCAGCCAGAAAGTGCCTGCCGCTCACGGCGACAAAGAAGACTATCGCTGCCGGGATTAACATAGGCAGCCCGGTTGGATCTGCGGTCTCCGTCATCAGTTTCTCGGCCTCTGCCGGGTCGATCGCAGACCCGCCTCCGCCGAATATCAGGAACAGGACCGCAGAGATGCCGCCGGCGATCAGGACGTATTTGAGTCGCGAACGAACGACTCCCCCGATATCAGTTTCCTGGGTTGCTGCGGAAACAATTGTGGTATCAGAGATAGGGGCCAGGTTGTCGCCGAAAGCCGCGCCGCTGAAGATAGCGCCCAGCAGGGCTGCGGGGTTCGAACCGAGGACGATTCCGGCCGGATATATAACGGCCGTGAAACCCACTATTGTACCCATCCCCGTGCCGACCGATACGGCGAAGAAAGCGGCCGAGATGAAGACTGCCACAGTGAAGAAGGCTCCGCTGAGGTGCAGTTTTGTTCCTATCCATACTATCGCTTCGACAAGTCCTGAGTCGGCCAGGATCCCGGAGAAAGCCCCCGCCCAGAGCCAGGCGACCACCGCTACCGTTGCGATGCGGTTGGCCATCAGTGAGAACACCTTCTCGCTGTAGGCGGCGAAATCCCGGGAAAAGAACATCCCTGCTGATATCCCGACCATGGCTGCGATGATCATTCCATTCACGTCCGGAGCACCAGAGATGACAAGCCCCATGGTGGCCACGATGAAAACGGCCAGAGGGATCACGCTTACGCCCGCTCCCCCGCGAAACTCCAACCTCTCAGTGGTGATCTTGGCTGCTTCGGTTTCGACAGGATTGGACATGGGTATTCAAGGCTACTCGACGCCGTCCCAGCAGTAGGTACAGAGCTTCTCCTTTGGCAGGCCGATTGCATTGACCATGTCTCCCAATTCCTGGTATCTGAGGCTGGTCAGACGCAGCCTGTCACTGACCCGGTCCACCATCGCCTTGAACTTATCGGAGCTGGCATCGGAGTATTCAGGGGGTACCTTCGTCTCATCGCCCTCCAGCTCGCTTAACGCTCTACGGCCTGCCAGGTCCAGCTCGGAGCGGGAGCGGGAGAAGTTGAGGAACTTGCAGCCGTGAATCAACGGGGGGCAGGCGGGTCTCATGTGGACTTCTTTCGCACCGTAATCGTACAGACGCTGGATATTGTCCTGGAGCTGGGTGCCGCGGACGATCGAGTCCTCACAGAAGAGCAGACGCCTGTCCTCTATCAGTTCCCTGATGGGAATCAGCTTCATCTTTGCCACCAGGTCCCGGACGGTCTGGTCCTGAGGCATGAAGCTTCGCGGCCAGGTGGGCGTATATTTCACGAACGGTCGGCAGTAGGGAATCCCGGCCTGGTTGGCGAAACCTATGGCATACGATGTCCCCGAGTCGGGGATGCCCGCAACCACATCAATTTCCCGGTTTTCCTTGTTGGCCAGTGCCACACCACAGCGGTATCTCGTGGCTTCGACATTGATCTTTTCATAATGGGAGGCCGGGTACCCGTAGTAGACCCAGAGGAAGGAGCAAATCTGCAACCTGTCCCCCGGTGCCTTCTTCTGCTCCATTCCCTCTTCGTTGATGAACGTGATCTCTCCTGGCCCGAGGAAATGTTCGGTTTCGTAGCCGAGGTTTGGAAACGCGCAGGTCTCCATCGTCGCCACCCATGCACCTGGTTTCTTCCCGATGACGACTGGCGTGCGTCCTAACCTGTCACGGGCGGCGTAGATACCTTCATCGGTCAAGAGCAGCATCGAACACGATCCGTCAATAGCCTCCTGGGCCCGGGCAATTCCGTCGGTGAAGGTGGACTCCTTATTGATGAGCATGGCTGTCACTTCTGTGGGGTTCAAATCGCCGCCGCTCATCTCAGAGAAATGGGCCGACCTCCGTTCGAAGGCCTCCTCGACCAGGCTGCCGAGGTTGTTGATGCGACCCACGGTAACTATGGAATAGGCGCCGAGATGTGAGCGGATTATCAGGGGTTGGTCATCATAATCGCTGATAACTCCGATTCCACGGTAGCCGTACATCTTTTTGATGTCGTCCTCGAACTTGGAGCGGAATTGTGAGTTGGTTATATCTTTGATGAATCGAATGATGCCCCCGGAGTTCTTTACCGCCAGACCGCCTCTCATAGTCCCGAAGTGGGAGTGGTAGTCAGTGCCGAAGAAGAGGTCCTGAACGCAGTCTTCAGTGGAGGCGACACCGAAGAATCCACCCATTTTTAAAAGCCTCCGTGCTGTATTTTAAGAAGTGTTCTATCGGTTACCCTTCAATACTGCATACAAGGGGTGACATACGTACAGCCCCTTGACACTGATATACTATATCAATAGCTTAATTCGTCTTGAGTAATCAGGGTCTGCGCTCCAAAGCCCTTATATCCTGCAATTTTTCCGGGCTTTCCCGCCGGCCGATTTCATGGAACCAATTGATGAAGACGTTCAGCACGACACCGAAGGATATTCATCGCGAATGGTATGTGGTTGATGCCGAGGGTCAGACTCTCGGCCGACTGGCGAGCAGGGTTGCATCTATCCTCAGGGGTAAGCACAAACCGTACTACGCGCCGTATCTGGATACGGGTGACTGCGTAATCGTGGTGAACTCCAAGGGGATTCGGGTAACGGGCAATAAAATGGAGCAGAAGGTCTATACACGGTACACCGGCTGGCCTGGCGGGCTACGGACGGCGACTCTTAGGGAGCGAATGGATAAGCATCCCGAAGAAGTGGTCCGGGGCGCCATTAAAGGTATGCTGCCCCGTGGGCCGCTCGGGCGGCAGATGCTCCGTAAATTGCACGTATATGCCGAAGCGGACCATCCGCATCAGGCGCAGCAGCCCAAGCCGCTGGAACTGGATCAGTAGGAGAAGAATCGCATGGTAGGAGAGGCTTTCGCCGCCACAGGTCGACGCAAGGAAGCATCTGCGAGCGTACGGCTGATTCCCGACGGTAAGGGAACGATTACAATCAACAACCGTAAGTTCGAGGACTACCTGCCTCGCCTGGTACTCCAATACAGTGTTGTACGGCCGCTGGAGCTGGTGGGGCTGAGAGATACCTTCGATATAAAATGTAGCGTCAAGGGTGGTGGGCTTGGCGGTCAGGCCGATGCAATCCAGCTGGGTATTGCCAGAGCCCTGTTAAAATACGACAGCGAACTGCAGGCTACCCTGAAGGAAAAGGGACTGCTCACGCGCAACCCGCGTGAAAAGGAACGTAAGAAGTACGGGCTAGCCGGAGCCCGGAAGCGGTACCAGTTCAGCAAGCGGTAATCGCGTATCCGGCCCGACGGACCGTACCCTGCCCGGGAGTGTCCGTTTGAGCTCGCACGGTTTCTGATCCCACCGCGGGGTCCCCGGCATAGGTGACACCACGCCGGCCGGGGCCGCAGGGAGATGACGAGGCCGGAGGTAAAAACACATATTCCTCTCCGGAGGCATTCATGGCTGAGGTTACACTCCAAGACCTTCTGCAGGCCGGTGTTCACTTCGGACACCAGACGCACCGATGGAATCCCAAGATGAAGCGCTTCATCTTCATGAAGCGCAATGGGATTCACATCATCGATCTCGCAAAGACGCTGCTCAACCTGGAGAAGGCGCGCGACGCCATCGCGGAGACCGTGAGGCGCGGCGAGTCGATCCTGTTCGTCTGCACGAAGAAGCAGGGCAGGACCATTGTCCAGGAGGAAGCCGTCCGCTGCGGGATGATGTACGTCACCGAGCGCTGGCTCGGCGGCACACTCACCAACCTCCGGACCATACGCCAGAGCATCAGGCGCCTCGAGGATGTCGAGCGCATGGCCGAGGATGGCACCTACAATCTCATCTCGAAGA
>JAGLTZ010000208.1 GCA_023135015.1 Candidatus Latescibacterota bacterium | reverse complement strand
GAGGCCTGATCGAACGGTCGATCTGCCTCGCTGAAATGATCTCTTTCTCACTTGGCCGACCTTCCCGTTTGAAGAAGCCGCCTGGAATCTTACCACTGGCGTACGCTTTTTCGCGGTATTCGACTGTGAGCGGGAAAAAGGGCAGGTCTTAAGGCGTACGAGTTGCTGTCGCCGCCACCAGGACCACCGTACCCTCATACTGCACCCAGCACGATCCGTTCGCCTGACGGGCTACCTTTCCTGTTTCAATTGATAGGGTCCTGTCACCTATTTGAATCTCTTTACGTCCTGTCATAATTTCTCTCTCATTCTTACGATTCTGATATCCGGTCGGGGCCTTTCCGCCTGTATTGTTGCTACTTTCGCAGACCCAGCTCTTCCAGAAGATCCTTGTATTTCTCCTGGTCCTTGCGGCGGAGATAATCGAGCAGCCGCCGCCGCTGGCCAACCATCTTGAGTAGACCACGCCGGCTGGCATGGTCCTTCGGGTGCACCTTGAGGTGCTCCGTCAGATATGATATTCGCTCAGTCAGAAGAGCTATCTGTACTTCTGACGAGCCCGTGTCGTTCTGGGCACGGCCGAATTTTTCAACCAGCGCCGTCTTATCTTCCTTCGTTAAAGGCACTCAGTTTCCCTCCTGTGCAAGAATGCGTTCAGCTTCAATCACGTCCTTTTTAATCTGTTTCACGAGGGCTTCGGGACCCTCGAATGTCTGTTCATCACGGAGGTTGGCGTGGAACATCACCTCTATGGATTCACCGTAGATGTCGCTGTTGAAGTCGAAGAGGTGTACTTCGACAGTCTGCTCATCGGCGTTGAAAGTCGGTCTGGTCCCGATACTGCAGGCTCCTCGGCAGGTCAGGTCCCTCACGGTGGACCTGACCGCGTAAACCCCGTTACCCGGAATGCACTTCTCACGGGCCGGTATAGCCAGGTTAGCTGTGGGATATCCAAGCTTTTTCCCCCGTTGATCCCCCTTCACGACCAACCCCGTCATGCTGTACGGGCGCCCGAGCAAATGCCCGGCGCGTTCGACATATCCCTCGGCAAGGAGCCTTCGGATAACAGTACTTGTAATCGGCTGGCCGTCGTTGGTCACAGCTTCAACCACTTCCAGGTCGAATCCGAGATCTGGAGCCATTTCTCTGAGCAGCTCAGGTCTTCCTCTCCTGCCCCTTCCGAACGCATGATCATGTCCCAGAACCAGGAACCGAACACCGAGGGCCCCCACCAGCACTTCCCGGACAAAGTCCTCCGCTTCCATCTGGCTGAACTCGCGGTTGAAAGGGAGGATGACCAGCGTGTCGAGCCCCGCAGCTTCAAGAAGTGCCAGTTTCTCATCGCGGGTTGTCAGCAGATGGGGGGCCGTACCAGGTGCGATGACTTGCTGCGGGTGTGGCTCGAATGTTAGTAGAATTCCCCTGCCGTCGCGTTCACGCGCGATGGAATTGACACGGTTGAGGAGTCTCTGATGACCCAGGTGGATGCCGTCGAAGGCCCCGATTGTAATCACGGGATATTCCGAGGAATGAGGTGAGGTATCCAAACCGAATAAAACCCTCATCCCTCTAACCCCCGAACCCTTTCGGGTCAGACAGTACGGTCCTGGGCTGGAACATGCCATCCTGTCCAACCACGATCAGCCGTCCCACAGCGATAAGATCATCCCTGCAGATTGCTCCCACATGTGTTTGCTCGGCCGCGTACCGGACTGCATCGGCCGCCAGACGTAATTCATTCCCGTGTAGCAGCCTCTTGGCCTGGGCTGGTGTGACTTCCACACGCATCTGGGGAGGCAGCAGTTCCGCCATTGGCCGGATCCACTCCCGTACGTACCCCTCCCCCTCCGGGCTCGCCAGCGGAAAGGCTTCCTCCACCGAAAAGGGCCCGATTCCCATGCGTCGCAGTTTCGTGAGGTGACCTCCCACACCGAGCTCATCACCCACATCTCTTGCCAACGCACGAAGGTAGGTTCCCGTGCCCACAATAGCCGTGAAACTGAATTCGGGGGGGGAAAACTGCGCGATCTCGAGGCTGTAGATACGGATATCTCGCGCCTCAAGATCCGCCGCCTCCCCGCGCCTTGCCTTCTTATATGCCGGCTCCCCTTCGATCTTGACCGCGGAGTACTGAGGCGGGACCTGTTCCACT
>JAGLTZ010000207.1 GCA_023135015.1 Candidatus Latescibacterota bacterium | reverse complement strand
TGGAAACTATTCCCATTCGATAGTAGCGGGGGGCTTGTTCGTGATGTCGCAGAAGACCACGGATACCCCATGAAGTGAGCTTATCCCCTCCGAGATACTCTCTACGACCTCCCATGGAAGCCTGGTGAAACGGGCGGTCATAGCTTCTTCACTGGAGATGGGCCGGATAACTACACACTCCCTATCTCCATCAACGGCCAGAGGAACAAGGACAGTCGGCATCTGCCAGACCTCTCCGGCCACCCCCAAGGCTATCAACCGTTCCATGGCAATTGCATCGGCCTCCCGGAGCAGATCGAGCCTCTCACTGGTCACCAGCGCCCTGACAGGCTCTGTCTTGACCGGGGTGCTGTGACTCAACGCGTACACCACCCTGTTGACCTCACCAATCGCGTTCGTAATGCGCGTGGATACCTCCTCGAGAAGGCCCCAGTCACGATCTCCACCGAAAAGGGCAACCGGATGGCCGTAGGTGCGATAATCCCCCTGTACACCTACCGACCTGATTGGTAGAACCTGAGCTTCATAGCCGCAGGTCGATGCGATTGCGTCGGCCTCAGTCTGTGCTTCGGCAAGCTGGCGGCTCTCCCCACCCGAAAGCTCCTGCCCGGAGTGACAGAGCAGTCTCACACCCAGACCCGGCCCGGGGAACGGGTGCCGCCAAACCATCCATTCAGGTAATCCGAGGGCGAGTCCCACCTCCCGGACCTCATCTTTGTACAGATCGGCCAGGGGTTCTACGATCTTCCCCTGTTCTATCAGGCGCTCGATCTCCTCCTCCCTGTTGTGGTGTGTCTTTATAGTTGCGGCATGCCTGGTTCCACCGGTCTCGATCGTATCGGGGTAGATCGTTCCCTGGGCGAGCAGCCATCCCTCCTCCAGCCCGAGTTCACCCACCTGCTCGGCCGCGACCTCCACGAAGACGCGGCCGATAATACGCCTTTTCTCTTCCGGATCGGTTACTCCCTCGAGGGCCTCCAGGAATCTGTCTGCTGAGTCCACATACCGGAGGTTCTCATATCCCTGCTCGCACAAAGCCCTCACCACCAGCTCCGATTCCCCCTTGCGCATCAGGCCGTTGTCTATATGCACTCCCAGTACCTGCTCGGATCCCACAACCCGGTTGAGCAGGGCCAGACACACCGTGGAATCGACACCGCCCGAGACAAGCAGCAGCACCCGGTTTGATCCCACCCGCTCCACAAGAGAGTCGCCGATCTCCTCTGTATAGCTCCCGGGATCCCATCCCAACTCCGCCCCGCAGATATCCAGGAAGTTCTTTAGAATCTTCAAGCCGTTGAGAGTGTGCGTCACTTCGGGGTGGAACTGGAGCCCGAACAGCTTCCCCTTCCGATCCCCCATCGCGGCTACGGGGCAGTCCTCAGTGCTTCCCAGCACTTCGAAACCCTCGGGGAGCTGGACGATCTGGTCGCCGTGGCTCATCCATACCACTTCACGCTCCTCCATACCTTCGAACAGCCCGGTTGTCTGCCCCACAGCAAGCTCGGCCGAACCGTACTCCCGCACCTCTCCACGAGCGACGCTGCCGCCCATCTGCTGCGCCAAGAGCTGGTGCCCGAAACACAGCCCCAGGATAGGCACTGATTGTTCAAACATTTCAGCGTTGAAGGGGGGCTGGCTGGCATCATACACGCTGCCCGGACCGCCCGACAGGATGATGCCGACGGCGTTCTCAAGGTCCGCTGCATCGGCGTCGGGGGGAAGGATCACCGAATACTCTCCAAGCCGTCGTATCCGGTTGGCTATCAGGTGCGCGTACTGTCCCCCGAAATCGAGGACGGCCACGAAGGGACGGGTATGCCTGTCTGTGTCAATACTCACCGGGAAATGGCCTCCCAGTCGAAAGGCATGAGGGAATCGGTTCCGTCCATCTCCGGCACCCTCTCCGGATATTCAGTCACAAAGTGGAGGCCCCTGCTCTCCCGGCGGCTCAATGCCGACCTCGCGATCAACAGCCCGACCTGGGCCATATTCCTCAGTTCCAGGAGTTCGGCCGTCACTCTCGTCCAGCGGTAGTACCGCTCCACCTCCTGCGTAATAAGAGCCAGCCTCCACGCCGCCCTCCTCAGCCTGTTGGTCGACCGCACCAGCCCTACGTAATCCCACATCAGGTTGCGTATCTCCATTCGATCGTGGCTGACAAGTATCCTTTCACGCGAGACCCTTGTCCCCTCCACATCCCACGGAGGCGGTTCGGGAACATCGAGGGTCGAACCGGCCAGCAGCTCAGCTACACGTTTCGCGGCCTGTTCCGCAAACACAAGCCCCTCCAGCAGTGAATTGCTCGCCAGCCTGTTTGCCCCGTGAACCCCGGTGCAGGCCACCTCCCCCACGGCAAACAGCCTGGTCAGCGATGTCTGCCCCCAAAGGTCGGTGGGAATGCCACCACACATATAGTGAGCCGCGGGGACCACCGGAAGCGGTTCAGTCGAGGGATCCAGCCCCAGCTCACGGCAGGTGGCCACGATATGCGGGAAACGATCCTCGATCTCACCACGGCCTCGGTGGGTAAGATCGAGAAAGACGTGTGGGGCTCCAGTAGCTTTGAGCTGGCGGTCTATGGCACGGGCCACTATGTCCCTGGGAGCCAGATCCTTAAGGGGGTGTTCCTCCGCCATGAAAGCCTCACCCTCGGCATTGCGGAGGATGCCCCCGAACCCCCGAACCGCCTCACTTATCAGAAAGGCCGGATCCCCCGTTCCATACAACGAGGTTGGATGAAACTGCATGAATTCCATGTTCGCCAGCTCACACCCAGCCCTGGCGCCCATCGCCAGACCGTCGCCAGTGGAAATATCCGGATTGGTGGTATACCTGTATACCTGACCGCAGCCTCCAGTTGCAAGCAGCGTAATGCGGGCGGGGAAGGCCAACACCTCCTCCCGATCGGAATCGAGCACGTAAGCCCCGTACACCGAATAGCGGCCTTCCTTCGGACCCTCTTTTTCCCCCAGGTAGTGTTCTGTGATCAGATCTAGTCCGATATGATCTTCGTACACCGTAATATCCGGATGAGCGCTGACCGCGACAAGAAGGGCCCTCTCCACCTCTGCGCCGGTAAGATCGTGGACGTGGACGATGCGGGAATGGCGGTGTCCTCCCTCCCTTCCCAGATGAAGCGGGACTCCACCGTCGGGGGCGGAGCCTACCTCCTCTCTCCCGACCGCATCAGAGGAGCGACTGAACCCGACTCCCAGCTCGATCAGCTCTCCAATAAGGCGGGGCGCCTCACGCACCATCAATTCCACTGCCTCCCGCCTGCACAGCCCCGCACCGGCATCGAGTGTATCGTTGATATGGGACTCGAAATCATCCAGAGGGCTCATGACCGCCGCGATGCCACCCTGTGCGTAGTTAGTCGCGGATGCCTTATCCTCCTTCTTCGTCACCACCGCCACCTTGCCGGACCGCGCCGCTTTGAGTGCGAAACTTAAACCGGCAATACCGCTTCCAATCACCAGAACATCGAACGGTTCCATCATACGAGCGCCCCGACCAGCAGATCCAGAGTACGTGGGTCGAACCCTGCCTCGGCGACCCAGACGGGTTCCTCCTCCCCTGTCAATCCCGCTGAAACCAGTTTCACCTCATCCTTCGCAGTAGTGATCACAGCCTCGGCCCCGATGCTCCTCCATCCGTCCCTGATCATTTCAATATCGCCCTTAGTGTAGGAATGGTGATCGCCAAATTCCATATGTGCCACGACCAGGCCACCCCGCTGTTTAACTTCCGTCTCGAACGGACCAGGGTCCGCAAGACCCGAAACGAGGAAGAGAGGCCTCTCCGAGAGCCATTCTAGCGGGCGCAGGTCTCCGCCTCCTGCCTGCCTCAGGACCTGCATCCTCAAGACTCCGCTTGTAATGGCCGCCTCGCGGCGAAACGCCTTAAGCAGGCCCTTAAGACGATCGGGGATAGGCATAACCCTGTCGGTTCCCCGGTACACGAACAGAAAGAGATCGGCGTCGCGTAATGCCGATAGAGGCTCACGGAGCCGGCCCGCTGGAAGCGACCAGCCGTTCCCAAACGGGTCTGAGGCATCGAGCAGCACGATATCGGCGTCACGGGCCAGACCGATATGCTGGAAGCCATCGTCGAGGATTACAACCTCGGCCCCGAAGCGGTCCCTGGCCAGGCGCGCTGCCATGTAGCGGTTCCGACTTACGATAACTACTACGGGTACGGCCCTGGCTATCATGATCGGCTCGTCACCTGCGAGCTGGGGTCCAACCAGCGGTCCCGAGCCATCTGAAACAAGCAGAGGACCGCTGCCCCGCCCTACCGCACCGTATCCGCGTGAGACGACAGCTACCGGTACTTCCCTCTCCATCAGTTCCCTGGCAAGGCCTATTACCAGCGGGGATTTGCCCGTCCCCCCGACGGTGATGTTGCCGATAGAGACTACTGTGAGGTCCTTAATTCGTCTGCGCCGTACGAATCCGAGACGGTAGAGCTCCCTGCGTGCCCACGTAAGGGATGCGTAGAGCACGGCGACGGGAATGAGAAGGTAGTAGAGAAGCTGTTCGGAAAATGTGAGCGGAAGGGGGCGGTGCCCCGACCAGATACGGCGCAGGGTCTGCTCCAGACGGGCTCTCATGAACCGTTTCCTTCAGGCGGCTCCCGGGCGATGTCATCCACACTCTTGCTGTGGCTTCCCCTGTCCATCCTGGCGACCCGAACGGCCAGACCCAGCGTCTTGCTGTAGTATTCATTCACCTGCTCCAATGCCCCTCTGCTTCGGTCCACGGCTCTGCGCGCGGCATTCCCCATCCCGGTCCGCACACTCTCGTCATCAAACAGGTGCAGCAGTGAGGCGGCAAGATCACCGGGGCCCTCTATCCTCAAGCCCCCTCCAGCCTCCAGGAGCAGCAGGTCGGCCGAACCCGTCTCGCCCGTGTGCGGCCCGAAGAGCACGGGTATGCCATACAAAGCCGGCTCGAGCACGTTATGCCCCCCCATAGGGACCAGGCTCCCGCCCACGAAGGCTACATCAGAGGCGGCGTAGAAACCCTCGAGCTCGCCGATCGTGTCGAGCAGCAGCACCTGCTTGTCTGAGATCTCCTCTCCTTCCAGGTGCCGGGTCCTGCGAAGATATTTCACGCCGCGGGAGTCCAGCAGGTCTCCGACCTCACCGGACCGGTGAGGATAGCGAGGGGCGACAACCATAAGCAGGTTCCGATGGGTGTCTGCGACCTCGCTGTATGCATCCAGCAGAAGAGTCTCCTCGCCCTGGCGGGTGCTTCCAGCTGTAAATATAGGCCGGTCGCCCGGCAGTCCTAAAAACGCCCTGCGTTCAGAAACCGTGGCCTCCTCCACACCCGGCAGCGGCTCAGATTTCAGATCCCCCGTTACATGGACGCTCGAGGCAGGAGTGCCCAGAGCTATGAAACGTTCCCTATCCTCCCGGGATTTGACGCATAGAACATCAATTCTGGAAAGCAGAGGCGCCATCGCCGCCCTGACGAGGCGGTACCGTCCAAAGGCGCTCCGGGAGAGCCTGCCGTTGACCAGTACAATCCCGGCGCCGTACTCAGAGACCTGAGAGATCAGGTTGGGCCACAGCTCCGTTTCCGCAATAATCAAAGTCTGAGGGTGAAGTTTCCGGATGGCCCGGCGGACAAGTATAGGGGAGTCCAGTGGCAGGTAGAGCAGATGGGCCTGCTCGCCCAGGAGCTGACGGGCCCGGTTCTGTCCGGTCGAAGTTACGGTAGTAACCACAGCTGGAAGCTCGGGGGTCAGGCGCATCAGAGAAGGCATTATGCGGGCGAGAACTCCCACCTCACCGACCGAGGCGGCATGGAACCATATGCACCCGTAAGGATCGGTCGCGCTGCGGATCCGGTCCGGCACCCTGCCATAGCGTGTGGCCCATCCGTCACTCCCTCTGCCGTCCCGCACGAGCCAGTAGGGCACAGAGAAGAGGGCTATGCAGCTGACTGTGATGCTGTAAAGACCCTTCAGGAGTATGGCCAGCGCCCGGGAAGCGTATGCGTCCTTCATGCCCTCTCCCCTCCACTGCCCACCGAATCGAGCAGTTCCTCAGCCATGCCTGCTGCCCGCCGGGCGGCACCACCCTCCCCAAGGCTCGCTTTCACTCTCCTGAACCCTTCCAGGACACGCTGCCGTTCACCCCCGTCGTCGAGCAGCGGCCAAAGATGATCTGCCAGCGCCTGGGCGGTAACATCCCCCTGAAGCAGTTCGGGCACCAGGCGCTCCCCCGCCACAAGGTTGACAAGTCCCACATGCGGCACCTTCACCCTGGCCCGCCCTATCCTCCACGACAGCGGATTCATACGGTACGCGATAACCATGGGGGTGGCGAGAAGTGCCGCCTCCAGAGTGGCCGTACCCGAGGCCACAAGCGCCCCCTGCGCCGCGTCCAGCACATCATAAGTACGGCCACGGACCAGATGGAGACCATCCGAGGGATCATACCTGTCTCCCCGGGGTATCGGCGGCGCTATTCTCAAACCGGTCCCGGCCAGGAGGCGTTCGTAGGTCTCATCCTCCACCCCCTGCACCGCACATAGCACCGGAACCAGCTGGGGCCGCCGTTTGCGCAACAGCAGCGCAC
>JAGLTZ010000206.1 GCA_023135015.1 Candidatus Latescibacterota bacterium | reverse complement strand
CCTACCTATTATAAAATACGAGTGCCTCTGGCCCAAGAAGCAGGGAGCAGGGCCTTTTTAGCTCAGGCAACGATAGCGTTTGGAGCACATTTTTTATGAGGCAATGCGAGGTCTATACTTTGCCGGACTGTTGACATTATAATGCCCTTGGCAACCCAGGGTGGGTAGCCAGAACGACGGTATGCCTGATCCGTCCGCGCGCTGTCTCCAAGTGATTGAATCGGAGTCCGCTGATGTTCAGAACAGCAGTGATGGTATTGATCTTCGGTGTTTCCTCTCCGCAGCAACCCCAGATCTTCGGTGACTGGATCTGTACGAAGCAGGTCGACGAGGTCACTGAAGAGGACACCAGCTACATCTACACCGAGGATCTGGATCTTCGGCACGAAGCCGATGCCCCCGCACTCTACTTGAGATGCGGAAAGGAGAGTCTACTGGGTGAGTACGGGACGGTCGAACTGCTGATTCTGACGCAGACCCAGATGGAGCCGAACTCCAAGGTGAGGGGGATCTGCCGGTTTGATGGGAACGAGCCCTTCGAGTGGGACTGGAAGGTGTCCAAGGCGGGAGAGGCCGTCTTCCTTACACTCGGGCAGATCCTGGACTTCATACCCGCCGCCAGAAAGGCACAGAAGGTAGCGATCCAACTCACCGACTCATCGGGAACCGTGCACGCCTACACGTTCTCCCTGATGGGATTCACAAAGGCGGTTGCGATACTCGGCTGCGTGAAGTTCTGACGCACAAACAGGCAACCATGAGACACGAGGATACGACTTCAGGGGGACACGGGTGTATTATTTCGGGGGGATAGGGAGAACCGCTGATCTTCCGACAAACCTTAAAACTCTTTCGGATATTTCCCGTACTTAACATCGAGAATGTATCACTCAGACAGTACGCACGGTATCCAACTGAAAGAATCAAGGACAATGAAGCAATCTCAGCTAATTCTCCTTCTCGCCCAGCTCCTCTCTCTTCTGCTCGTGGCCGGAAAGGCGGCGGGCCAGGAGGTTCCCGCCGGTGGTGTTTTCGGCCCGGGCCTCACGGTTGAATACGGCCTCGGTTCCTACTCGGTCACCGATGAGTACTTCTCGGCGGAGAAATATTCCGGCACCCTCCCTTACCTGCGGGTGAACTGGTGCCGCGAGCATGAGAGGAACATCTACCAGCTCGGGCTGGAGGTCCGGACCTCGTCCGCGATACGGAACTACAGCGTCTCGACCGATATCATGCAGTTCTCACTTGTCCAGGGATTCCTCTATCCGTTACTGCAGACGTCGCTGTTCAACAGGGATGTTCACATATTCGTCGGTCCCTCCACCGAAATATTCGTCCTCATGAATACTCAGGATCTGGCGGTGTCGGCGCTGGGCTTCGGACTGTCAACATCAGCACTCATATCCCTCGGAGCCAGGGCCGAGATCGTCATGCCCCTCTCTCCGAAACTGTCCGCCGAAAGCTCTCTTCAGGCCGGGCTCCTCTCGCTGGGTATCCGAGCGGTTGATGACGAAATGAGTGATGACGCCGCCGCTCCCAAAGTGCTGACCCCACTGGCGGGAACGAACGCCTCGTTTCGACTGGGGCTCCGTTATCGGCTGTCGGGAGCCTTCTACGGCCGGCTG
>JAGLTZ010000205.1 GCA_023135015.1 Candidatus Latescibacterota bacterium | reverse complement strand
CACGGAACCCCAGGTAGTTGATGAGCATCCCGCCTCCCGGGCCCCTGGGGATGGAAATATCGCCTATTTGCCATCCATCGGGCCCCACCTTCACCAGCTCGGAGAGGGGGATGTCCAGATAGAGCTTCAACGCCTGGATTCCCAGCTGGGGGACCTGTCCCTGCCTGTAGTAGTGGACGATCGGGTACTCCCTGACGACCTGGTCGACCGGATCGGGGATCACGTCCACGATACCATATGGAGCTCTTCTTAGGTTCTCCGTCGGTTCCTCAAGCCCACGCAGCAGAGCCGCACGGGTGACGGTCGTAAGCGTTTTTGCTCCCAGAATTGTGATGCCCGTTTCCTCTATCGCTTCCATGAACGCGGGATCCTGATCGGGGAACGCATCGGCGAAGGTGGCATCGAATGCCACAACCTTCACGCCCGCCCTGGCCAGGTTCCGTATCAGCTTTATATGCCATTTACGCTCCCACGGATAGCGGCCCAGAGACTGCTCCGAATCGACATCTATCGCCACGATGGCGATCTCTTCGGGCCGCGGCAACTCGCCGCGGAAGGTGAACCACGTATCGTAGATGCCCTTTTCAAGCCGCCGGCCGAAGCGGCTCTCGGCAAGGACCAGGGAGAGGAGAGGAACCAGGATCGCCACACCCAGTAGAACGCGACGGACGCGGCGACCCTGGCCGGAAGCGGAAGAAGGCACGGCGCGGGGGCAGGCGGGCTAGAACACCTGCGTGATCCTCAACCGCACGACGAGCTGAGAGGTATCCACACCCTCACGGCGGTCGTCGGTGTATGTAACGAAGCCCGCCCTCAGAGTGGCAAATGACGTGGGCGCCCAGTAGTACTCAGCGCCGCCCGTCATCTCCCACTTGCTGTAGTCGAGACCCAGAACACCGGCCGATTCCGGGCTGGATGCGGTAGTCATTGTAATATCCGCCGTACCTGCCAGACTATTCGTTACGGCATGTCTTCCCTTGATCAGGAGACGGTTGAATGTGGTCTCGACGTCATATCCCGTCAGCTCGCTGGTATTGAGGCCGTACATAACCGAAAATTCGGTGGGACGGCCCTCCAGGCGGTTGTTGAGACCGATCAGGTAGTAGGTGTTGTTGGTCCCGGTCAGAGGGTTGAGCGCGTCCTCACGGCCTACACTCGTGTAGTTGAAACTGAGCCTGGAGTTGAGACCGCCGATCATGTTTACAGGGATGAACGCGCCGGCGGAATATGTGCCGGTATCCTCGTCCACCCCACCTTCGGTGGCAGTTTCCAGATCGTTGTATCGACCGTAGGTGCGGTAGCCGAGTGCAAACCCAGGCGCGTTTATATCTGTCTGCCACGACAGATCGAGGGTGAGTGCCGAGGTTCCAGTCGTGGCCGGCTTGGTGTCGTCGAGGTTGTCGTTGTACTTTTCCCAACCCACCGTGACACCCAGCCGGTTGTCCAGCAGACGGAAGGTATCCTGAACCCGGAGCCCCGAACGGTCCTTCTGCAAGCTGTAGTAGCCCAGAGTGTTGTAGGAACCACCCACATTGCGCCACCGTGCGCCGATAGTATGGCCGCCGATCTGCAGCGTACCTCTTACCTGCTGGGCGAAGTTCGTCATCCCCCGCGGGTCTATGGGAATCATAGACTCATTTATAATGAAGAGATCGGCGAGGTCCTCGGGGCCTTCCAGTCCAAGTGGAAGCTCGATCGGGTCGTACCCCTGCTCCTCCATCAGGTCATCCAGCTCCTGTTTGGTCAACGGCCCGCCGCTTATGTCGTTGGCATATAGGCTGAAGGCGTTGTTGTAGCTCAGGGACAGCTTTCCACGGAAGGCCCTCAGGCTCATATCGAGGCCTATGACGAGGTTATCCTTGGGATCCGGAACGGCCAAAACAGTGGAAGAAGAAGAATCTGCAGGATCCAGCTCAGTGCGCAGGAACTGTATAGAAGTTGTATCGTCGCGTGCCTTCATGAAGGTGATACCGAACTGCAGCCCTCTGCCCGAACCGAAGTAGGGCCGGATGGCGAACAGGTCCTGTGCGAAGGTCCCACGCCTGAAGACCCTGGTGGGATCGTCGGAGTAGAGATGTGCCGCCACCGCGCGGCGGCTCT
Organism: Candidatus Latescibacterota bacterium; assembly: GCA_023135015.1. GTDB lineage: Bacteria > Blakebacterota > Blakebacteria > Blakebacterales > Blakebacteraceae > JAGLTZ01. The sequence continues at coordinate 8,077 of JAGLTZ010000205.1, read as the reverse complement.
TACCGCTTACCACCGATAAATTGACTATCCCACCACGCAGGTCCAGCGACCATCCCCTCACACGACGCCCCCACAGTATCAGCTCGTGTATCCGCGGGTTGACATCGCCGACCGTAAGCGTCAGCCAGTTGCTCCGCAGGTTGAACCTGAAGCGGTTGATCGGCTGGCGTATGTGCGACTCGTAGCTGTTCAGATGGGTGTTGGCCGAATAGCGCCACGAACCGCCCAGGCGACCGCGCGCGTTCAGCCACGCTTTCCCTGTATAGGGGGCTTCGCGCTGAAGATCGGCGCCATCACCACCTACGTTTGTCATCATCCCCTCGAAGGTGACGTTACCCTGCAGAAGAGCCCAGGAGGGAAGTCCCCTCTTCTCTTCCCTGACACCCAGGGCTTCCAGGGAGACCCCTTCGGGGGGAGCTCCGCTGATGAAGCTCCAGCTCACCGCCGGGAGCCCGGACCCATCCCTGGCCCTCATTGTGATGACGATACTGTGCACACCCTGCCGCAGAGGTATCTGCGGCACCCAGACGAGCACGTCTCCGTTTACGGTCGCTTCGGCCGTGCGGTCGATCTGATCGACCAGCAGCCGGACCGAACCTACATTGAGGACCCTGTCGGGATCGGCAAAGGAGAGCGAAATAAGCTCCGTCGTCTGGGGGACGACCTCTCCCGGATCGGGGGCAAGTATCAGGGTGCTGAATCTTTCCTGCTGTGCTGCTGCCGGCCAAGCAAGAGCAGCCACTGCGGTGAAAACCAGGCCCCACAGGGGGAGCCGCGATGAAATTTCATTTATCATCCTGCGCATAGCACTCCTCCTTTCCCTGGTCAGTTCTGCTCGGGCGGCAGAAACTGCTGTGCCTGGTCTCTGGGCAACCGGATGATCATCGTCTTCTGGTTGCCGTTCTCATCAATAAACTGGATGGCGATTTCCACCATATCCTCCACTTCCGCCGGGCCCGCCTCCTCCGAGGCCAGGTCGGTGAAAGAGGCTATGTCCTCCGGCTTTGTGGTGCCAACCGTCGGAGCCTCGGAAGCCTGCACCGCGATCCCCGTATACCCCGCCGGTATCTCAACGGTACCCACGTCGTTGAAGAAGTCGAGGACACCTTCGATGGTGACAATCGTGGTCCTGCCGTCCCCCTCCACCCTCACGTAGAATTCCGTCCCCTTCACGGCCGCAACGGCCGTGGGAGTCTCGATCCTGTATTCTGCGTTCTCGCGCTTCTGGATCCGTGCCCACAGCTCCCCGAACTCGATCCGGAGGGTTTTTCTGAGCGCATTACGCTCCCCCTCGGCCCTTATGCTGAGCTCGGTGCTCGGATTCATCCGCAATACCGAGCCGTCGTCGGTGAATCGGATGGCCGCACGCGTATTGCTGGAAGTCTGCAGTTGATCTCCGTGGTGAAGCAGATCACCCATGGTCCCTTCTGTCATTCCCCCGGATTCCTGTGTCACCGCCAGCCTCTTATCGAGCAGTAGCTTATAGACTATGGCCACATTCTGCTGCTGGGCCATTATTTGTGCAGGAAGGATTCCCGCAAGCAGGAGCCCCAGCAAAGTACCTGTAATTACACGTCTCATCGGGCTCCTCCTATCGGATGATGATGGTTATGATCTGAATCTGTCCGCTCAACACCTGTTCGAGCAGATTCCGCAACGCATTCAGGTCCATCGGCTTCCCGTCGACCAGCACCTGGCCGGTAGGCTGGTACCCCTCCAGCTCGCCCGCCACACCCTGCAGATCCTGGATCTGGTCCACCATCTGCGACACTTCCTCCTCTATACCGGCCCCTATGATACCAGCCGTCGGGTCCTCCAGCCTGAACCAGAAGATTTCACTCCATATTTCATGGGTGCCCGAGGAGGTCTCGACCAGGCGCTCAACCTGCCAGGCATAGGTCTCCCCGGCCTCCAGCGCGATTGCCTCTACAGACGATGGGTATATCTCCGTGGTCTGATTTTCGACAAACTTTTCCCACACTGCGAATCCCTGCATTGCCTCTTCGGCAGAGGCAGCACCCTCGACCTTCACAACACGGATCCGGAACTTGTAATGCAGCCCGGAAGCGATCGCATCGGTGCTCCAGAAGAACTGGGGAGTGTTGGTGGCGATGACAGGAAGGGCTCCGCCGAATTCGGTACCGGGTCCTACCAGATCCACACGGGTGGGATTGCTGACAAAAATTGTGTGCTCGGTATAGGCACTTAAAATTGGCTGGTCGGTTACATCCAATACCTGTATTTCGAACTTATAGTTGCCAGAAGGTAACAGTCCAGTCTGCAGGATGATATCCTGCAGGGCTTCAGCCGTAGTCTCGTCGTACCCAGATTTACCGGTGTCGATGCTATATTTCTGGCCTTCCTGGCTGAGATCCCGGTTGTTGATCTGCAGGCCCTGAGGCTCGAGTGTAAAGACTTTGCTTTGGACCCATGCCAGATCGCTATCGCTGAGCTGCAGGATACTCAGGTTCTGGATCTTCAGGGTCACCTTCACAGAGATCTCCTGATCTACCCCAGCGATGTTGGTCAGTATCACTGTGAAGAGGTCCGGGTGCAGGCTTGTATCAACAGCTTCCTGTGCCAGATCGATGAAATCTGCCACATAGAAGGTCTGCATATCGGGCTGATGCCATATGAAGTTGACGGTCACCTGCGCCCTGCCATGTGCCGGCCACATGCAAAGGGCGGCTAGGAGTCCGCAGGCCAGGCACCATCTTGAGCCTGTGCGCATGATTAATACCTCCTCGGATTTATTACAGAGACCCTCAACGAAGGGCCACGAGCTACTGGATGCGGCCAGCCGTACCACTTTACCTCATTTAATCCAGAATCACCAATCAAAGCTCGAGTAGAGCGCCCAGGCGGGAACGAAGAAAAGAAACCCATATAACAGGGCCAGAAGGCCCGGCCATATAATTTCAGACCAGATATTCATTCCCACATACCAACAGCCCGCAGGAATCCCAGCGATCCCAGAGCTCGATCAATGCTCATCTCCAGCACAACAGTGGCATCGTCGCAAGCCCCGCACAGCTCGGTCAGAATGGTCTTGTACGGGATTTCACCCTCTCCCAGCGCCTTGTGGTCGTCGCTGGCCCCGTCGTTGTCATTCAGGTGGAGATGGCTCATCTTGTGGCCCATATTAACCACCCACGCGGGTTGCCCGTCACGGCTGTAAAGGTGTACATGGGCGGGGTCATAGCACATCCGGGTCGAATCACTACCGAACTCCTCGAATAACTCGCTGAAGAATTCGGCCGTAGGCTCATAGCTGTTCTCAAGACAGATAGTGATACCCGCATCGGCGGCCGCTTCGCGGGCCTCGGTCCATGTCGGTTTTGCCAAACGTTTCCAGCCTGGAAGAACACCCCGGGGCAGCAGGGGATTGAAGAAGGTGTGGTATACGATCTTCTTCGCTCCCAGCGCGGCGCCTACCTCTATGCCGCGTAAAAAACAATCCCGCGTATAGGAACGTATCGTTGGATCGAGGCTGCCAGGATTCAGGTCGTAGAGGGGACCATGTGCGGTTATGGTCAACCCCCTCTTTTCAAATCGCTCCCTGGCACGCTCTGCATCTTCCAGAGCTCCGCTCTCCATGAGCCAATCTGTATTATACAGGGTAACCTCTATACCCAGACCCTCCCGCGTGGCTACCTCCATCGCCTTGTCCAGTTCATCCACCGCCACACTCAAAAGTAGTTGCTCGATCATTCAGCTATAACCCTTACCAGTGTCTCCCTAATGACAACTATGGTTTCACAGCCGACGTATCAGGCGGGCTTTTTTTAAATAACATCTGCCACAGTGAATGGCGGTTCATATCTGCGAGCAGGATCCGCAGTTCGGCCAGGACAGCCTCGAGCTGCTCCAGATTCCGTCCTAAGGCAGGACCTTGTGTGTCGAGCTGTGAGCGGGCCGAACCGGCCAATCCACTCAGCTCACTTACCAGCGTCTGGGTGCTGTCCAGCAGACTGGAGATCCGCGGACGATTTTCCTGGAGGACCTCCGCAACAAGTCCCAGCGATTGCGTGGCCATATGCATCCCCTGAGTAAGACTGTCGGAGATCGCCACAAAACGGCCCTGGAGAAGAGAGAGACTCTCCCGTGCAGTAACCAGTGTCGTTTGAAGTTCCTCCACGACGGCCCCCACCATCTCCGGGCTGAGAAGATCCACCAGGCGTGCTGTGACTTCTTCCACCTTCATCGCCAGTGAGTCGGCCCTGGCGATTACGGCCGAAAGATCAAAGGTAGACGCCCTCCCAATATTGTCCCCGTCGACAAGCTGCCTCCCGCGCTCGTCGGGAAGCTGCAGGTTGATAACCGTCTCGCCGAGCAAACCGCCCTGCGAGCCTATGTCTACACTTGTGCCTTCGTAGAGAGGGAAATCGGCATCTATGGCCATAGTAACATCGAAGTGGAGGGTCGGCTCCAGTATCGGGTCGATATGGGCGATCTCCCCTACCCGGTACCCCCGCACGTAGACAGTCGTCCCCACCCTCATGTTGGCGAACGAATCCACGAAGACGTGGATATCTATGGTTTCGCCCTTCAGGATCCCCGCTACAGCAATGAGACCTGCAACTATGGCCGCAGCCGCCCCCAGCACGAAGAGCCCCAACCCTATATCCTGCCGCTCAAAGTTCATGATTCAGAACGCCTCTCTCGTGTTTATCAAGTCACCGGGATGGGTCTTTCCACGCCGATCGAATTCCTTAGGGTCACCGGTAAAGGCCACCTCTCCTTCCTTGATGATAATCATCCTGTCTACATATCTGAATAATCCTTCATGAAGCCCTTGTGAAGTAATAAGCACACCAGGATTAGGAGGCCGTGGATCACGATCTTCCCATTCGGGCGGCGAAGGGCCAAAAGCCAGATCGAGCAGATCGCTGCCGGAGCCGGTATCGATATTCATCAGGGGGTCCTCGAAAACGAGCAGTGCGGGGGACATCACCCAGGCCCGCGCAAGTGCCACCTTCTTGCATGTGGACTCATCCAGCGCCGCCGGCCTCAGGCTGCTCCACCTCGACAACCCGCAGCGGTCGATCAGCACATTAACGTACTCTCCAACTCCTTGAATGTCTTTGAAACGTGTGTGATAGAGGGCAGGCAGGGCCACATTGTACCATACAGTGAGGTTATAGATCAGGCCGCTGTTGTGAAACAGGTATCCCACATCGCGCCGCAGTTGCAGCTTTCTGTGTTCGGAGAGCCTCAATATACTGATTCCATTAATCTCGATCTCCCCTCCCTCAGCTGACTCTACCCCTATGAGTATCCGGGGGATCAGACGGGCCGCCCACTCGGATTCCACAACCAGCACGACAACCTCGCCTCTGGAAACCTCCAGGTCCAGACCGACGAGGATTATCTCTTCATTATGACGAACCCGCAGTCCCTGGCACCGTAGTACCATCTCCGCTGGATGCGGGCTTGCCTCCCCGTCTCTTACTTCATCGAATCTTTCGGCCTGCGTGACCATCGGAACATCCATCAATAATAGAAGATCGCCGAGACAATCCCGGAGACCAGAAAGACAAGGGCCAGACACTCCACCACCGCCCTGGTGGTTGCCTTGGGAACGTCAGTAGGGGCGCCGGGTACGACAAGTCCATGGAATGCTGGCAGGAGCGATATTATCGTCCCGAAGAGAAAACCCTTTAAACCGGTCACATAAAAATCGGCCATCGTGAACTGATCGATTATGTAGCGCAGGAAGGTACCGGCCGTCATGCCGGTAGTGAGCCTTGCGGAGACATACCCGAAAATCAACGCAACGACGTCAAAATAGACCACCAGGCACATAGTGGCCAGAGTCACCCCGACAAAGCGCGGGAATACCACATAATGCAGCGGATCTATCCCCATTGTTTCCAGGGCCGTGATCTCCTCCCAAACCCGGTTGGTGCTCAATTCTGCAGCAATGGCCGTCCCTGAGCGGCCGATGACCACTACCGCCGTCAGCAGGGGACCGAGTTCCCGGACCAGAGCCACAACGAATACGGTCCCGATAATCGCCTCGAATCCCACCTTCGAGGCCTGGTTGAGTACCTGGATTATTATAAGGGCAGTACTCACGGCGGATACGAATGTCAAAAAAGGAAGGGCATAAAGCCCAGTGAACTTCAACTGGTTGAGGATTACACGCCAAGTATAGCCTATACCGAGCGAGCGCAGCCTGAACATCACACCTGCAGCCTGGAAGGCGAAACGTATCTTGCTGGAGATGATCTGTACACTCAGACGTGCACGGGCGCCCAGGCGTCCCAACAGGGTGAAGACAGATGACTGCTGCATACGTACAGTGGACATGGAGCGTCAGTATAAGGAGGCTTGGAAGCTGACGGCAAGCTCCTGCTGGACCGATATAGTGATTATTGCGAGCAGCTTCCAAGTTCGTTAAGGTTGGAGCTGCACAGCGCTCATCTGAAAACTACGGGTGGGCACTGATACGCTCTCGATGCATCCAAACAGGTATCATGATCGATACGAACGGACAGGACAGGCGGACCTTCACGAACCTCCTGGTAAGTGCTCTCTCGCACCTGCACAGCGGGGGAGATACGGCCGTATCGCTGAGGGAGTTCCTGTCCGATATGAGGGAGCTCTTCCAGGTTACCGGCGTACTGTGGTGGGAGCTCGACAGGAGCAGACAGTCCCTTTCTCTGGTTTCCTATACGGGTCCATTCGATGCGGGAGGGGAGGGTCTGACTATTTCAGCCACCCATGGTTTCACCGGAGCCGTCCTGGAGAGCGCAACCCCACAGGTTCTGGAAGGACCTGCGCTGAAAGACAACCTGCCCGAATCCTTTACATCGCATGAGGAAGTCGAGACAGCTCTGGGTGTTCGGGTCAGCTCGAGGGAGCGGCCCACCGGCGTCCTGGTCACGCTCTTTCCCTCGGGAGCTTCGCTGGCCATGCAACAGATGGAGACCGTGCAGCTTCTGGCTTCCGAGCTGGGACGCGCCCTGGGGGTCCAGCACCTCCGGGAGGAGTTACAGACCCAGTTCAAGCGGCTAAAGCTCCTCCAGGGCCTCAGCCGCATCCTCCAGTCGGATGACCCCATCGAAGAACGGCTCCATAGACTCATCGAGTCTCTGACCGGTGCCTTTGATGCCAGCTACGGGCACATCATACTTGCCGACGAAGATGGGCAGGTATTGAGATTCCGGGCAAGTTCCGGGGTTGATATGGAGGAACTCAGGAGCCTGGAGATCGAACCCGGGACCGGCATCATCGGGAAGGTCTTCCAGAGCAGTCAGCCGATTCTGGTACCCGATGTGTCCGAGAACCCCGATTACGTCGAGGGCTATCCCGGCGTGCGGAGCGAGATGGCGGTTCCGATCGAGGCGGAGGGTGAGGTCATGGGGGTCCTCAACCTGGAGTCAGACCAGCTCGCGGCCTTCGATCCGGACGACCTGCGTATGGTGGGCATAACCGCCTCGCAAGCCGGTGCCATACTGCGTCACGCCCTGGACTATGACGCCACTATGTATCACCTGATGGAGCTGGAACTGCTGAACAGGGTCACGAGGGCCATAACAACCACCGACGAAGTCGACGAGCTCCTCCAGACAATTGTGCGGGAGATTCATTCGTCTCTGGATGTCACGTCGATCGGCATACTGCTGGTTGGACCCGACGGTGTTGAGATGAACGTGCGTGCGGCCGCCGGAGATCATGCCGCAGATATGCCGAAGCTGAAGTTGAGGGTGGGAAAAGGTGTGACAGGCGACGCCGCTCTGAAGGGCACGACCCAATACCTGCCCGACGTCACCCGGGATGAAAGATATGTGCCCGTCGATCCGAACATCCGCTGCGAACTCGCCGTTCCCCTGATAAGCAAGGGATCTGTTATGGGAGTTCTCAATCTCGAGAGCTCGACCGTAAACGCCTTTAGTGAGGAAGACCGCCACGTCGTGGAAATCGTTGCCGCCCAGACTGCCCAGATCCTCACAAAAGCCCTTCTGTACGAAGAGATGGCCACGATGGCGGTCACCGATGGTCTCACAGGACTCTTCAATCACAGGCAGTTCTTCGTACGGCTTGATGCGGAATTCAAGCGCGCAATCAGGTA
>JAGLTZ010000204.1 GCA_023135015.1 Candidatus Latescibacterota bacterium | reverse complement strand
ATGAGGTGTCACTACTCCGGTGAGTGTTCCGCCGTATGCCCGAAGGGTGTGGACCCTGCAAGAGCCATACAGTTGATGAAGCGGGAGCTTGTCTGGGATTACCTGCGTCTGAGCAGGAGAAGGCACCGGAAACCAGCCGGGCTGCTTCCGGAGGAGAAACGATCGAAGGAGAGGCGGGAGGATATCCCTGAGGCGCCTGCTTTCACTGTCGAAGGGGCGATGTCCCCGTGATGGGACTCTCTAGGAACCTGTCCCGGATCTATCAGGTTCGTCGGGGATCGCGTCCGGATACGTCGCTGTGGAACCGGTCCAGAACCTCACGCCGTACCGTTCCACGATATACGCCTTCCCACTAGCTTCCAGCTGCGAGAGTGCCTGGTCGATCTCGCCCGGGAACCATGCCTCGAGCGTCCGCTCCAGCTCCTTCTCACTCATTGGATGCCGGCTGATGATTTCGAGGACCGCCTCCACGACGTCTGCATACCCTCCGAGGTCGTGAGTGCCCTCCACATCGTGAAAGACTCTGGCGACGTCACCGAGGATAGCCCGCGCTCGCAGAAGCCCCTCCTCTGCCGCTGGTTCCACCCACGATTCTACCGGAGGACGGGTAGGCAGGTTCAGGTGTACCTGGTCGGGCCCGATCCGGCGGATCACCGCCACCAGGTCACGCAGCGCTTCCTCCGTATCGTTCAGTCCCGATACCAGGACGACCTCGATCCACAATAGTCCCTCGTATTCCTCCCGGAAGGCGACTAGACCCTCCACCTGTCGCTGGAACGTGAACTCGGGATGGGGCCGGTTGATCTTTCGAAAGAGCTCCTCGCTGCCCGCATCCAGGTTCGGCAGCACCGCATCGGCTGCCGCAAGTGCTTCCCGGACCTCAGGCAGAAAGAGGAGGCTTCCATTGGTGAGAACTGCAACAGGAAGGTCTATCGACTCTTTCACTTTGCGGATCATCCAACCGAGCCTTGTATGTAGAGTCGGCTCTCCCGAGCCAGAGAATGTTATCCAGTCGATGTTCCCGATACCCGTTGACTCAACAGCCTTCACAACCTGGGAGACTACCTCTTCGGCAGGTGTGTATTCGGCTCGCTCGTTTGTCAGGGGTGTGGTACGCCCGAGCTGACAGTAGATGCAGTTCCAGTTGCAGGTCTTCTGCGGGATCGGATCGACCCCCAGCGACCGACCCAGACGTCGCGAGATCACAGGACCGAATACGTACTCCTCCATACAGTCAATCAACTCACTGCAGGCCCGTTTCTCAAGGCCAAGAGTTATTTACTGGTCCTTGTGCAGCATAACCATTACAGATAGCTTGAAGCGCTTGATTCTTTTCTATTATCCCTTGTAAGAAGAGATTGACAGGTAAACAGTCAGGGAGCCGCAGGAGAGCAGATGAATTACTTCCTTACCGAAGAGCAGGAGACGATCCGCGACCTTACAAGGAAGATCGCGGAGGAGAAAGTAAAGCCGGTACGCGCGGAGCTGGACGAGAAGGGCGAATTCCCGCACGAGATAATGGAGGAACTTGCCCGGGCCGACCTGTTACGCGTTTCCTTCCCGGAGGAGTTAGGCGGACTGGGAGGCGGCATCACGGAGATGTGCATCGTCACCGAGGAACTCTCCAGGATCTGCGCCGGAGTAGCTACGACATATTCGGCAAACCTGCTGGCCGCCATGCCAATCAAACTATTTGGCACGCCCGAGCAGCAGGAGAAATATCTCCCACGAATTGCAGGCGGTGAATCATACTCGGCCTTCGCCCTAACCGAGGCCAGTGCAGGCTCAGACGCTTCCGGAGTCAAGACGACCGCCAGAGAGACCGACGACGGCTTCATCCTGAATGGCACCAAGCAGTTTATCTCCAACGGCGGAGAAGCGGAAATCTACTCGGTCATCGTCAGCACAGATCCCAACCGGGGCGCTAGAGGGATGTCGGCGATAATAGTCGAGAAGGGGACACCCGGATTCGATTTCGGTAAAGAGGAGAACAAGATGGGGATCCGGGCATCGAAGACCACCGAGCTTGTCTTCAGCGACTGCCTGGTCCCGAAGGAGAACCTTCTGGGGCGTCGCGGACAAGGTTTCATCGTAGCCTTGAGAACCTTCGACCGTACAAGGCCAGGCGTTGGAGCACAGGCCGTCGGCATCGCCCAGGGCGCCTTTGAAGAAGCAGTTGCCTATGCCAAGCAGAGGATCCAGTTCGGCAAACCGATAACCAGTTTCCAGGGCATCCAGTTCATGATCGCCGATATGGCGACCCAGATCGAGGCCGCCAGGGCCCTTGTCTACGCCTCGGCGAGAGAGATAGACGCAGGCGTCAAGGACGTGGCCGGCAATTCCGCCATGGCTAAGCTCTTCGCCTCCGACATGGCGATGAAGGTCACTACAGATGCCGTGCAGATCATGGGCGGCTACGGTTACATGAAGGAGTACCCGGTCGAGAAGTACATGAGGGATGCAAAGATCACCCAGATATACGAAGGCACAAACCAGATCCAGAGAGGTGTGATCGCCGCCGACGTGATCAAGAAGATATAGTCATCGAGAGCACCCAAGCGAACGTCTCCAGATCCACGTTCCCACCGCTGACCACCACCGCAGCGTCGCCGTCGACAGCGGTGACCTTGTCAAACAGAAGAGCGGCGATCCCCACGGCTCCACCCCCTTCAACTATGATATTCTGTTCGGCGGCGGCCAACGCCATGGCCCTCATCACTTCCTCTTCAGAGACAAGCACATACTCATCCACCATGTCCCTGACCAGTCTGAATGTATACTGGTTGTTCAGACCGATTCCCCCGGAGAGCGCGTTGGCTACGGTTTCCTCTTCGGGGAACTCGATCGGCTTTCCTTCCTTCAGGCTCTCGTACATGACGCGGGCTCGTTCGGCAGAGACGCCGATCACACGGATCGACGGGTCGTGCGACTTGACAGCCAGAGCGACCCCGCTGACCAGCCCACCTCCCGAAAGAGGCACGATTACCGTTCTCAGAGAAGGAATCTGCTCCACCAGCTCGAGTCCTATCGTGCCCTGGCCTGCGATCACGTGCGGATCATCGAAAGGATGGACGTAGAAGAGGCCCCGTTCATCCCGGATCTCGAAGGAGCGAATCTCGGCCTCATCGTATGTATTTCCGTGCAGAACCGTCTCGGCGCCATGGTTGCGTATCGCCTCCAGCTTGGCCGGATCGATCCACTCGGGGAGACAAATGGTGGCGGGGATACCCAGAAGTTCAGCGACATAGGCGACGGCCCTCCCGTGGTTGCCGCTCGAACAGGTGACCACTCCGCCCGACCTCTCCTCATCTGAGAGCGAGAGTATCATGTTCGCAGCCCCGCGAACCTTGAAGGAACCGGTAACCTGCAGGTTCTCCAGCTTCAGTGAAATCCCCGCACCGCACTTCTCACTGAGAGCTTGTGAGCCGACCACGGGCGTCTGCACGGCGATCCCGGTGATCGCCTCCCTTGCAGCGGCAATATCGAACTGTTTCTCCAACCTCTTCCACTCCTTCCAGCCACTAACACTATTTCAACGACTATAACCCGGAACAGACCCGGCTGCGATCATATTTGTCCCTCGCGTAGGCGGGCTGCTGTGCGCGCACGCACTCGTACGCATAGGGAACGAGCAATTTTGAGCGATATGGAAGGTCAACGAAGAGATTACGGAAAAGAGCCGCTCCCAATCGGAAAGGGCCCGGGATTGTTATGGGCCGCGGCGGTAAACGCGAACATTATCGAAGTCGGCGCCCTCCTCTGCATAACAGAAGAATCCTACTTTGCCCCCTGGCAGCCCCCCATCTACCAGCTTGTCCTCGAACTCGAATACAATGGCGCCGTCCAGCTTGATGGTGAAGTCATCGACAACCATATCCACCTCTATCGAATAACGGCGGTTCTTCTCGTATCCCGAATAGGTGTTGGTCTTCTCATCTAGGATTGTCCAGACTCCATCTACCCGCTTGTCCAGACGCAGTTTCGGGCCATCGGAGGCGCTGTCATCAACCATGAGCAGTCTGTAGAAGTTCCCGTCGGGATCCACACCTGATGGGCGCCAGCGGAAGATCAAACCTATCCCGTCGTCGTCGCGCGGGATGAGGTGCGCACGGAAGCTGATATTCACCCAGGAAGTGTCGCCGACGACCGCCAGCGTACCCTCATAGTTGAGTGCCCAAGATAGACCGGGGGTGTGCGGTGCATGGATGTTCGAGGCCTGGTTCAGGCGACCGGTCTTCACCTTCCAGTTCGCCGGCCCCTCCTGCGTGGCAGCCTGCTGGGTAATAATCGTCCAGCCGACCGGCAGGCTACCCTCGACTACGCCGCTGAAGGTCTCCTCGAAAAGGAGGTCGACATCATCTCCGGGGCCACTCGGCCCACCTCCCCCACCGCATCCGGCGGCCACGACTACCGAGACAATCAACACGCCCGGAAAAGACAGACAATGCCTTGGATGGATACTCTTGGTCAATATTCTCACCCCATACTGCGTTGCACCGGCCGCCGGGAGCGCTTCAGCCCTGGGACTTCCAGAACCTCTCGGCCCTCTCCCTGTCAGCGCCGGCCTCTTCGATACGCCTCAACCCTTCATTGATCACTTCGGTTGAGGCCGCATACGAGAAGCGTACGTATTCCTGGTCTTCGTTATCAGCCCTGCGCCCGAAACACTGCCTTCCAAGAACCGCGACACCCGCTTCGAAAAGCAGGTATTCCTGCAGCGCCTTTGAGTCGGGCAGACCTAAATTCGCACAGACCTCTGTCACGTTCGGCCATACATAGAACGCACCGGCGGGTTTCAGACAGTTGAAGCCGTCGACTGCATTGAGGCCTTCTACTATAAGGTCACGCCTCTCGTGGAAGGTTTGTTTCATTCCTTCCGCGTCATCCTGCGGACCTGTTATAGCCTCTTTCCCCGCCACCTGCGTGAAAGCTGCAGTGCAGGAATTGCAGTTGGTCATCAATCGGGCCACACCTTCCACCAGTTTCACCGGCATCAGCCCGTATCCCAGCCGCCACCCGGTCATTGCAAAGGTCTTGGAGTGGCCGTCAAGGATCACCGTTCTCTCCTTCATCCCGTCGAACTGGGTGATGCTCTGGAACATACCATCATACACCAGTCGACTGTATATCTCGTCCGAAAGAACCCAGAAATCGAATTCTTCAGCCAGCTCGGCCACCCTCTGCAGGCTCTCCTTTGGCACGACACCCCCCGTCGGGTTCTGGGGGCTGTTGATGATGAGCAGCTGCGTCCTGGGAGAAACGAGGGCCTCCAGCTTCTCGACGTCGAAACTGAAAGCATGCGCCTCTTCAAGCGGCAGGGGAACCGGCTTCGCCCCAATGAAATCTATCATCGATTCATAAATCGGGAAACCGGGGTTGGGGTAGATGACCTCGTCTCCTTCATCCACCAGCGCCAGAATCCCGAAAAACATGACCGGCTTGGCCCCCGGTGTGACTACTACATTCTCTGGGGCGTAGCTCGTTCCTCGGGTCCGGTTGACCTCCCGGGCGAGTACTTCACGCAGATCCTGCATGCCGGCCGAAGGGGTATAGTGCGTGTAACCCTCATCGAGGGCCTTCTTCGCCGCTTCCCTGATATTCTCGGGCGTATCGAAATCCGGCTCTCCGATCGAGAATGAAACGATATCCCGGCCCTCTGCCTTGAGCGCGTTGACCTGAGCCAAAACCTCGAACGCGGTTTCAGTCCCAAGACTTGACATACGTTTTGAGTATTTCATCTCATGACCTCAACTTGAACAGTGGGTGGGGTCTCATTCAACAAACCGATTTAATATCAGCGTGTCAACATGGTGTCACCGCGTGCCCGGAGGGCCGATCCTACATCCCTCCACCCCTACGCTTCTGCTCCCGGATGCGGCCGAAAGGATCACCAGGGTTCCACGCCGTGGGGGTCATCGCGGAGGCACCACCTCGAACCGATGGACGGCGGCGTCGCCGTACGGGTTGAGGATATAGAGACCGTCCGGTCCCCAGTCGAGCAACGCCATCGGGTACTCGGGACCCAGCGGATGGCGGGCGAGCCATCGACCCGTTGCGTCGAAGAGATCTACGGCCCACCCCTGGGAGATCTCCTCGTCCTCCTCGGTGCCTTCCCGCCGGCCGGTCTGTGTGAGAGCGATAAGCGCGGCCCACCACCTGCCATCGGGGTGGACGGCGAAGCCGGTGCTCAAGATATCAAACTCGAACAGTATGCTGACACTGATCGTACCGTCGTCATTCACAGTCTGGCGCGACTGTTCCATCGGCTCCACCGGTTCAAAGGGAAGACTCCGGTGTGCCACTCTGGCGAGGACACCATCCGGTGTGTAGACCTCGATCCGGTCCTTCCCCAGATAGTTCAGGACCAGCGAATCCCCGGTGGTTAGCGCAGGCTGTACGCGGTTCATCCACGAGCCGAGCATGAGCCCTTCGTACTCCTCGAGCGAACCAAACCCTCCCGTTCTCCTGCCCCGGGCATCCAGGATATCGATCAGCGTCAGTTCTTCTTCGGACTCGAGTGCACCCATCCTGATGGAGACTGCCATCGTCCTGGGCTGGGCGTGCAGATAGATATCCCCGGTACGGGATGCCACGATCTGCCCGAGGTCCCGCTGAAGAGTGACTGAATCGAGGAACTCACCATCCTGTGTGAACCGGGAGAGCCGACGGTTACCGGAATCGGCCACGAGCAGGTCGTTATCGGGTAGTATCGTCAGGTCCGTTGGGGAAGCGAATTCTCCCGGCCCCGCACCCTGACGTCCGAAGGAACCGAGGAAGGCGCCCACGGCGTCAAAACGGAGGATGCGGGCGTCCTTGCCCTCCAGCACATACCGGGTGCCGTCCCGGCCGCATACCAGTGCGATAGGCTCGGCCAAAAAGGCTTCCTCCACTGCACCGGGTCCTCCCAGCACTTCCGTCTCGACCAGAGGTTTCACATCTATTCCCCAGAGAGGCATGGAAGGGTTGTAGATGTGCAGGACGCCGTCCTCGAGGACTATCTCACCACCCCATTCCTCATGCTGTTTTCTCCCGCAGGCGGTGAGCGCTATCAGGACCGCCCCTGACAGGGCGAGAAGCGTGAGTCGCATTAATCGTCCAGGGAAATACGTGCTGCTGCGCATATCGAGTCCTTCGGGATTGGCGCCGTGGTCAGCGTCGGGTGAGCAGACTCACACATTCCACATGCGGGGTGTGAGGGAACATATCAAGTGGTTTAACGATCCTCAACCTGTAGCCGTTCATGCATATCTCCGACAGATCAGCGGCCAGCGTGGTCGGATTGCACGAGACATATACGATCCGGCTCGCACCCAACCCTGGCACCAATCTGCGGACATCCGGAAGGAGCCCGGCGCGCGGCGGATCGAGCACGATCACATCGGGTTCTCCCCAGACCGGTCCCTCTCTCAGCATTTTCGCAGCGTCCCCTTGTACGAACTCCGCGTTCTCAAGCCCGTTTAGTTCGGCGTTGGCCCGGGCGTCGGCCACCGCAGACGGCTCCAGCTCGAAACCGACGACCCTGCCGGCTTGAGCCGCCATCAGCAGGGCTATGGTGCCAGTCCCACAGTAGACATCGTAGACCAGCTCGTCTCCCCCCAGACCCGCCAGCGCCCTGGCCTCTCTATAAAGACGCTCCGCCCCGGCCGTGTTGGTCTGGAAGAATGCGCGAGGCGAGATACGGAAACGCAGCCCTCCGATCTCCTCCTCTATATAGCCGGGCCCGACCAGGACGCGTACCTCGTCGCCTGTCGCCACGGCCGCTTTAGAGCGGCTTGTCGTGTGGGTTATCGCAGTCACTTCCGGAAAAACGGCTTTTATCCGGCGGGCGAGGGCATCCACCTCCCCCCTGGCTTTCGGTTCATCGGAGGTAATCAGATCGACCAGCCACTGACCGGTCCGCACACCTTCGCGCACCACCAGGAAGCGCCAGTAACCCGTGTTGGTCTTCGTGGTGTAGGGATTCAGGCCGCTTTTACCAGTGCTCTCCTGAACCAGCTTCATTATCTCGACCGAGCGGGGGGAAGGGAGATGGCACTCACGGAGGTGTATGATGCGGTTCCACCTCCCGCGGGGATGGAGCCCGAGTGCGAAGTCGCGGTCGGGAACCGACTGCGGCTCCTCCATCTCATCGGGCTCGAGCCAGCGTACATCCCCGAAGGAGTACTCCATCTTGTTTCGGTAGCCGTAGAGTGCGGGACTCGGAATGGCGGGCTCCACCGGCGGATCGTCAAATCCGCCTATCCTCTCAAGTATATCCCGGACCTGCTCGCTCTTGGCAGCGATCTGGGCAGCATAATCTAGGTGCTGGAGCCTGCACCCCCCGCAAGAGCCGAAATGCGCACAGCGGGGCTCACACGCCTGCGGGCTCTGACGGAGCACTTCGGTCAGCCTCGCATACGCGAAATGCTTCTTGACCTTCCTTATCTGTGCCACGACCCTCTGGCCGGGCAGGGCGTCCTCCACGAAGATCACCAGACCATCAACGGTCCGGCCCAGTCCGCTGCCGCCATAGGCCAGACGATCGATCTCTAGTTCCATGTGTGTTCCGCATCTGTAAACCGGCATAAACCGATAGAAAATAGCCAACGGCGGTCCGGTGCAATGCATAAACTGCAGTGAACTATACTATAAGTCCGGAGTATACGGGTGGGTACTGGAGCGATTTCCAAATAGAAAAGGGAGCGGGAATGAGAACGCAGCAAAACCACAGTAATGGGGCCTCAATAGCCTGGGCACTACTTGCAGTCACAGCGGCATACTTCCTGTTGGGAATCGGAATCGCACAGGCCCAGCAGGATGTGCCGGTGATCCGAAACGGCTTCAGAGGCTCCATGAGAAGAGCCCCCACACTCGTCGAGAAAGCAGTCGCAGGCGTCGAAGGCCCGGAGGAATCACTCCTGTTCCGTCCGATGAGTCTCTTTTTCGATTCCGAAGGGAGCCTCTACGTCGCCGACTCCGGGCAGCATGCAATACTCATCTATGGCCGGGACGGCCGGTTCAGGTCACGCATCGGCCGCAAGGGAGAAGGCCCGGGAGAATTCCGTATGCCCGCTGTCAGTTACATATCGTGGGACGGGGAACTCGTGGTCGAAGATCCGGGGAACCAGCGCCGCTCCTATTTCACCATGGAGGGCAAGTTTGTGCGGAGTGAAAGCCTGGGACCGGTATTCATGAGCGGCAGGCCCATTAAGACCGTTCCCGGCGAGTACATCCGGCCCGGACAGGGAGGCGTCGTCGTGCGTATGAGCATGGGTGGAGGAGGAGGCAGTGACGAGGAGGAAGAAGTACCTGGGCTGCTGGAGGTGATAGACAGCCAGGGAAATGTCAAGCTGAAGATCGGAACACGCAAGGAACATGAGAACCGGATGATCGGCATGCTGATCAACCGGATCACAATGGCCTACGCCCCGCCCGACCATCTGGTAGCCTGCTTCCAGAATGCAAACGAGATCCACATTTACAATAGAACAACAGGGCAACTGGAGCGGATCATCACCAGGAGGCTCGCCTTCAATCCCAAGGAACCTGAGATGGGCATGGAGACCGAAAGTTCGACGGCTCCCGGTGGGGGCGAGATGGTTATGGTGAGGGCTATCCCGGATGTAGACCCTATATCCGATAACGTGGCAGTCGATCCTGAAGGCAGGGTCTGGGTATTGACCCACCTGACCACGTCCGCCGTCGCCGACGAGAAGGAGACCGAGGGTGATTTCGAGGGCCTTATGCGTATCGAGATCTTCAGCCTCGACGGAGAGCTGCTCGCTACCGTGCCTCTCTATTTCGCCCCGAGCATGATTTCTTTCGACCCGTTCGGAGACCTGTGGCTGGTCGACACCCGCGAGTCATTGAGCGCACGCCGCTTCGAGGTGGAGTGGCCGTAGGCGGCAGCCCCCCCAACAACCTGATTGACCACCGGGCCCCTGTGCCGCTTTCATGCCATGTATGGGAGTCTCTGTAAAATATCGGGACAGAGATCTTCTGACGGCCCTCGCCGTCCTGGGCGGCATGGCCCTGCTGCTGACCGGCGGCGGCTTTCTCCCTGACCGGATCTTCCATTACGGCGACTGGGCCTCCTACTACATCCCCCTCAGGATGCACCTCGTAGAGGCTTGGAGGGGGGGCGATCTGCTGCCGCTGTGGTGGCACGGGATCCTGGGGGGATTCCCAGTAGGGGCCAACCCTCAGTACGGCCTCTTTTACCCGCCCCACTGGCTCCTGCCCCTGTTGCCGCTCGACTTCGGACTCACCCTGATAACATGGGCCCATCTTTTCTGGGGCGGCCTGGGGATGTGGAGCCTCCTCAGAGGGCGCGGCGCCAAGGGTGTGCCGGCACTCCTGGGGGGTATCATCTATATCGGGTCAGGTCCGGTTCTTTGCGCAACCTCCTCGGTCAATCTATCGCTGGCACTGGCGTGGCTACCATGGGTCCTCCACTGGTTCCCGCTGGGTTTGAAGAGGGAGGGACGATGGGCTCGCCGCCTTGCGGCTGTGGCGCTTGCCGCCATGTTCCTTACGGGCGGGCTGGAGATCCTCGTCTGGAGCGTACTGATCATTCCCTTCTGGGTCTGGGTATCCTCCCGCATCTACCTCGGCCCACGGCCGGGATCAGGTGATATCCCCCGGCCGCAAAAGCGGATCAGACCAGTAGTGGTTGGGATCGTCGTGATCGGCGGGGCCGCAGCAGCGCTGGCCGCGGTCCAGATACTCCCAGGCCTGGAACTTTTCTTCCATTCCACACGGACGCATGGAATCGATCCCAGAGAGGCTTCGAGGTTCATCGCCGTCGCCGGACGCCTGTCGGGGTCTTTGCTTCCGCGGGTGAGCTGGAATCCCGAGACGATGACATCGTGGGTCTCGGTAACCGGCGATGTAAGGGCTCACTTCCTGCCCAGTCTCTATCTTGGTGCCACAGCCCTGACGCTGTCTGTCGCAGGATGGCGAAGGGCACCGCGTGGAGACCGTGCCATGATGGCGTGGATAGTGGTGCTCGCCGTACTCTTCGGGCTTGGCTCCGACCTGCCCGTGATCGGCACCCTGGCCCGCCTGGTCCCCGGAAGCGCTCTTTTCCGCTACCCGGAGAAATACCTCCTGCTTGTGGTGCTGGCAGTGGCTTACATGGCTGGATGGGGGCTTCAGGCGCTGAAGGAACGGGGAGGAGGCCGCCTGCTTATACTTGCCGGTCTGGCCGGTCTGGTCGGAGCGGCATTGATGTTGGCTGCGGGGGGCACCCGCACCGCCTTCCTGCTCGGATGGAACGGTCAGCAGATCGCTTCCTTCGGAACTGCATGGCTGTCCGTCTACCACATTTCCCAGGTCGCAGGTCTTGCCGCCACAGCCGGAATCTGCCTTGCCGGCGGCCTGCTTCTCAGTAGCGATCGCTCCAGACG
>JAGLTZ010000203.1 GCA_023135015.1 Candidatus Latescibacterota bacterium | reverse complement strand
GGACCTGTTCACCGGGAGATCGATGTCGCGCATGACGATCTTCGCACTGGGCATCATGCCTTACATCAGTGCTTCCATCATCCTGCAGCTGCTGCAGGTGGTGTGGCCCTATCTGGAGCGTCTGTCCAAAGAAGGGGAGATGGGCCGGAAGAAGATCACCCAGTACACCCGGTACGGCACGCTGTTTATCTGCATGATCCAGTCGGGCGGGATCGCCTTCCTGCTCAAGAATCTCCGGAGCCCCGTTTCCAACTCTCCCATCGTTCCCAACGGGGGAATCGGATTCATCCTGATGACCATGCTCACACTGACCACGGGTACGGTCTTCATCATGTGGCTGGGGGAGCAGATAACAGACCGGGGGATAGGCAACGGTATCAGCATGATAATCTACATAGGAATTATCGCAATGTTCCCTCAGGCGGTGATCGATGAAGTCAGACAGGTGGCCGCCGATAACAAGACTCTGATCGAGCTTGTCTTAACTTTCGGCCTGATGTACGTGGTCACCATGGCGGCCGTGCTGCTGACCCAGGGTGTCAGGAAGATCCCTGTGCAGTATGCCAAGCGTGTCGTCGGGCGGAAGGTATACGGAGGGCAGAGCACGCATATCCCGTTGCGAATCAATACTGCGGGTGTGATCCCGATTATCTTTGCCCAGGCGCTGATGTTCATTCCGCAGACGGCGCTGACCTTCTTTCCCGAGAACCAGTTCTTCTACACCCTGCAGAGCTGGTTCACTTTCAATAGCCCCATCTACTGGTTCTTTTACAGCATTCTGATAATCTTCTTCGCCTTCTTCTATACCGCGGTTGTATTCAATCCGGTGGACCTGGCCGAGAACATGAAGAAATACGGCGGGTTCATCCCGGGTATCAGACCGGGTAAGAAGACGGCAGAGTACGTGGAACGCGTTCTGGGTCGAGTCACTTTCCCGGGTGCGGTGGGCTTGGCCGCCCTGGCGGTGCTGCCGTACATGCTGGTGCGGTACTTCAACTTGAGTGTCTCGATGACCGACTTCTTCGGTGGAACGGGGCTGTTGATCATAGTAGGTGTGGCGCTCGATACGCTGCAGCAGATAGAGTCCCATCTGATGATGCGCCATTACGAGGGTTTCACCAGGTCCGGAAAGATCCGGGGGAGGGTCGGCCGTGGATAAACCGGAGCAGCAGGTCCCGGTGGCGGACGGCACTGTACCTGAGACCCCTCGGACCCGGCTGGTGGCCATTATGCTCGGCCCTCCGGGGGCTGGTAAGGGTACTCAGGCCAGGCGTGTCGAGGCCGAGTTTGGTGTCCCGCATATCAGCACCGGGGACATACTGCGCGACCACGTCGCCAGGGACACGGAGCTCGGCAGGCAGGCACGCGAGTACATGGACAGGGGTGAGCTGGTACCCGATCAGCTCATCATAGATCTTATCGCAGACCGTATCGGTCAGCCTGATGCGGCCGAAGGGTTTCTGCTCGATGGCTTTCCCAGAACCCTTCAGCAGGCAGTGTCCTTTGAGGAACTGCTGAGTCAGAAGAAGCTGTTGCTTGATGTGGTTGTATCGATCGAAGTAGAGGATGAGCAGCTGATAGAGCGGATCAGCGGGCGTTACCTCTGCAGGGAGTGCGGTCGCGACACGAATGTGGCAGGTATGGATTCTCTTCCGGAAACGTGTCCTCAATGCGGAGGGGAGCTGTACCAGAGGGAGGACGACCGGGCGGAGACGGTGGAAAACCGGCTTCAAGTATACCGCGGACAGACCGCTCCCCTGGTGGATTACTACAAAGGGAAGGGGCTGTTGAGGGAGGTAGATGGTTCGGGCAGTGTTGAGGAAGTTACCGGACGTCTGGTAGAGGTGTTGGAGGGGGGGTAGGCCGGGAAGACATGATCTACATTCGTTCGGCTGAGGAGATCGCGCTGATGAGGGAAGCGGGTCGCCTTGTGGCGCAGGCGCACGGGGTGGCGAAGAAACTGCTCACTCCGGGCATGCGGGGCGACATCATTGACAGGGAGGTGGAGACCTTCATCCAGGACAACGGCGGCAGTCCGGCGTTTAAGGGGTTCCGCGGCTTTCCCTCGAGTGTGTGCCTGAGTTTGAACAACGAGGTCGTTCACGGCATTCCGGGCAGGAGCGTTCTCAAGGAGGGCGACGTGGTCAGCCTGGATATAGGAGTCGAGAAAGACGGCTACTTTGGGGATTCCGCGTGGACCTACATAGTGGGGAAGGATCTGCAGAAGGCTTCCCAACTACTGGCCGTGACCAACGAGAGCCTGATGAAGGGGATTGCAAAAGCGGTTGAAGGAAACCGCCTGTTTGATATAAGTCACGCTGTTCAATCGTTGGTCGAAGGACATGGCTTCAGCGTGGTCCGCGAGATGGTGGGCCACGGGATCGGCACAAAAATGCACGAGGAGCCCCAGATACCGAACTACGGCCCTCCAGGGAAGGGGCCATTGATCAAGGCCGGGATGGTGTTCGCCATCGAGCCGATGGTCAATCAGGGGACCCACGAGATAATGACGATGAAGGATGGATGGACCGCGGTGACCCGGGATGGCAGCCTTTCAGCCCATTTCGAACACTGCGTAGCGATAACCGACGGGGAACCACAGATACTCACTCTTCCGTAGTGAGGGTTCCGCGTTCCGATTCGGAGGCAAGTTTGGCAAAGGAAGAACCGATACTGGTCGAGGGTACTGTGATCGAGCCGCTCCCCAACGCTACTTTCAGGGTGGAGTTGGACAACGGTCACGAGGTTCTGGCGCACATCTCGGGCAAGATGAGGATGCATTACATCCGCATTCTTCCCGGCGATCGAATCCAGGTGGAGCTTTCACCGTACGACCTGACCCGAGGTAGGATCACCTACCGGTATAAATAGCCGAAAATCCCGTTAGGGATACGGCCGGGAGAACGACAATGAAAGTACAGAGCTCGGTGAAGAAGATCTGCGAGCACTGCAAGATAGTGAAACGGAAGGGCGTTGTGCGGGTGATCTGCAGAAACCCCCGCCATAAGCAGCGCCAGGGTTAAAAAAGGACCTAAGGGAGTAACCATATGGCTCGGATATCCGGCATCGATATCCCCAGGACCAAGCACGTCAGCATTGCGCTGACCTACATATACGGGATCGGACGCAGCACAGCTCTGGAGATCTGCAAAGCGGCAGGTGTACCGCCGGAGAAGAAGGTGGAAGAACTGACCCCGGAAGAGGTCGCCGCAATACGGGAAGATATCCAGACTAACCGTAAGGTCGAAGGTTCGCTGCGGGCCGAGACAAACATGAACATCAAGCGGCTGATGGATATCGGCTGTTACCGGGGACAGCGGCACCGCAAGGGTTTACCGGTGAGAGGCCAGCGTACCCGTACGAATGCCCGGACCAGGAAAGGTCCAAAGGGCAGATTCGGTCGGCGATAGTCAATGGCAGTATGGACACAATTCGATAAGGAGTAGTTGGTGGCAAAGCAGGCCAAGAAAAAGGGCAAGGGACGCAGGAAGGTCAAGAAGACCGCCGATGCCCATGGGATCGCTCACATCAAGGCGACCTTCAACAATACGAACATTACGATCACCAGCATCAACGGCGAAGTGATATGCTGGGCGACGCCCGGTGCCGTCGGTTTCAAGGGAAGCCGTAAGAGCACGCCCTTCGCGGCCCAGATGGCAGCAGATAAGGTCGCTAAAGAGGCGATGGCAGCCGGCATGAAGTCGGTTGAGGCCTGGGTAAAGGGTCCAGGGTCGGGACGCGAGTCGGCTGTCCGCTCTCTACAGGCCGCAGGAATGCAAATAACTGCGATCAAAGACGTTACCCCGATACCCCATAACGGTTGCCGTCCTCCGAAGCGGCGCCGGGTCTAGAGTGGTCAGGAGGCAATAGAGAAGAATGGCCCGTTACACCGGTTCCGTCTGCAAGCTGTGCCGCCGCGAGGGGATGAAGATCTTCCTCAAGGGAGAGCGGTGTCTCAGCGAGAAATGCTCGATTGAGCGTCGTAATTATCCGCCCGGCCAGCACGGCCCGAGTATGCGGCGTCGTAAGCCGAGCGATTATTCGATCCAGCTCAGGGAAAAACAGAAGGTAAGGCGTATCTACGGGGTCCAAGAGGCCCAGTTCCGTAATTACTTTAAGAAGGCGGCGCGTAGCAAGGGCACCACTGGAGATGTGCTGCTCACGTTGCTCGAGTCGCGGCTGGATAACGTGGTGTATCGTCTGGGGCTTGCATCTTCGCGTGCCAGCGCCCGCCAGCTGGTCCGGCACCGGCATTTCATGGTCAACGGCAGGATCTTGGACATCCCTTCGTATCAGGTCAGGGCAGGGGATGTGATAGAAGTGAAAGAGCGCTCACGCTCTCTTGATGCGATTCAGGAGTCGATGAAGCACTTCGGGCGGCGCGGCGAGCCGGGTTGGCTCTCGCTTGACAAGGCGAAGATGGCCGGCCAGGTGGTACAGGCTCCGTCCCGCTCCGACGCAGATCTGGAGATTAACGAACAGCTCATCGTCGAGCTCTACTCGAGGTAGTCAAGACAAACCTATCGGACAAAAAAGGGTACCCGCTATATGAAGTGGAAGAACTTGATGATGCCTGAGGGCATCGAGTGGGATGACAAAAGCTACTCACGCACGTACGGTAAGTTCACGGCCGGACCCGTCGAGCGCGGGTTCGGGGTTACTCTCGGTAACTCTCTGCGAAGAGTGCTGCTTTCAAGCATCCAGGGGGCGGCCATCACATACGTGAAACTGGACGGCACCCTGCACGAGTTCACCAGCCTACCGGGCGTTCTTGAAGACTTCACCGACCTGATTCTTAATTTGAAGGGTGTGAGGGTGGAGCTCCACGAGGACGAACCTGTGACGGTGACGCTTGAAGCCGAGGGCCCCGGGGTTCTCACCGCCAAGGAACTGCAGCTCACCAAGGCGTTTACTATCCACAACCCCGATCACTATGTGGCGACCCTGGATCAGGATGCCAGCCTTAAAATGGATATCACGATCGGTCCCGGTCGCGGGTATGTGCCCGGGGAGGAAATGGAGGATCCGGAACTGCCGATAGGGCTTATCCCCCTCGATTCGGTATTTACTCCCATGCTGAAAGTGAACTACGAGGTGGAGAACATGCGGGTGGGGCGGCGGACCGACTTCGAACGCCTAACGATGGAAGTATGGACCGACGGTTCAATCGAGCCGGTGATTGCGGTCAGTCATGCAGCCAAGATACTCAAAGACCACTACCTGGTTTTCATGGCCTTCGAGGAGGAACCGCAGGAAGAGACAGTTCTCGAGATCGAAGAGGAGAGCCTGCGGGTTCACGAATTGCTGAAGATGCCGGTCGACGAGCTGGAGCTGAGCGTGCGATCGGCCAACTGCCTGCGTGCGGCCAATATCAAGTCGATCGGGGACCTGGTTCAGAAGTCGGAGTCCGAGATGCTCAAGTACCGGAACTTCGGGCGTAAATCACTCTCTGAGCTGGCCGATATCCTGCATGAGATGGGTCTCCACTTCGGAATGGACATATCTGCATACACCGTCCTGGACGAACTGATAGAGCAGGAGTAGAAGATGCGGCACCGTAAAAAAGGGCGGAAGCTTTCGCGAACCGCATCCCACCGGCGGGCGATGCTCTCCGGTCTGGCTCAGCAATTGTTTTTAGAAGACCGTATAGTGACCACGCTGGCTAAAGCGAAAGAGTTGAGACCCTACGCCGAGAAATTGGTTACACGTGCGAAAAAGGGGGATCTGCACAGCCGCCGCGAAGCTCTGAAGAAGCTGAAGAAAAAAGAGGTCGTGGACCGCCTCTTCCAAGAAGTGGCCCCCTCGTTTGCAGACCGCAACGGAGGTTATACGCGGATCGTCAAACTGGGATTCCGAAAATCCGACGCTGCGGATATCGCATTGATCGAGCTGGTCGGCCGCGGAATGCAGGACGAGGAAAGCTGACCTGCACCGGCGGGAGCTGTTGGCTTCACTTGGAGTATCCGGCGTAGCTTGAGCCGGCTGTGCAGACCACGACGGGAACATCCTTCATCGTCAGCAGCCCTGGCGGAGCTTCGACCACTCTTCTTGCAGCATTGACAACCATGGCCGCTGTGCCGATGTCGCCGTGGGTTCCGCCCTTGATGACGACTTCCATGTTCGGAGTGCCCTTGATATAGACGGCGTCGTACGTCTCGGGGGCTCCGATATAGGCCTGGAACTCGAGTGTGACCACTTCTTTGCCGGCGATGAGGCCGTGACTTATCTGCTTCACGCCTGCGGCCTGACCTGGTTCTACCGTGAGGTGGGGGCTGCTGACCTGGCTTTCGGCCATCACAGGGCCGATCTCCTCTGTGATCTCGTCCAGTTCCCATCCCAGGCCCGCGGCGATCATTGCGGTCGACTCGGGGAGACCTACGTGACGGAGGGTGCCTTCGTCAATCAGGTTCTGGAATTCGTCGGGCGTACGGCCCGCGCCGATCTTCTTCTGGAAGGGGAGCCTGCGGGAAGAGGCATCCTGGATCCGTACCGCTTTCACCTCCTCTACATCGCGACAGACCGCGGTCATGCTCAGAGGCCAGGTGTCCATAAGGAAGCCCGGGTTGATTCCGGTCCCCAGGACGGTCACGCCGTTCTCCTTCGCCAGCGAATCCAGCTGGGCGGCCAGATCGGGTTCCCGCTTGTAGGGGAAGGACAATTCCTCGCAGGTGGATACGATGTTGACTCCCGCCCTGACAATGTCCTCAAGCTGGCTGTACACGTTCCTGAAACTCGAGCCGGTCGTGTGGAAAGCGATGTCGGGTTTCACTTCGGACAGCAGCGTCCCTGCATCATCAGTGATGACTATTCCAAGCTTATCATCGAGATCTGCCATCTCACCCAGATCACTTCCGACGATTTCCGGGTCGATGTCTACCGCTCCCACCAGTTCGATGTCCTTGCGATGAGCCGCCAGCGAGGTCACGCCTAATCCGATGGGCCCGCACCCATACTGAACTGCACGAATTCCTTCGGCCATGGGGTTGTCTCCTTATCCTCTCGGGTATTGCGCGATATTTGGCTCCTAGTACGTCGTTCCCAAGTTTTCAAGGCGGCGGCGTACTTCGTCGGCGTCAGGCCCTTCGGGGAGCCGCCACAACAGACCTTTGTAGATGTTGATGGCACGATCGGGACGGTTGAGGCGTTCACAATCTTCCCCGAGGTCAAAGGCGGTCTGTATCCATAGTCCCTCGGGGACTTCTTTTGTCTTCAGAAGGCGGTTTCGTTCTTCCGCCAGCCGTTCCGGGTCGTCAAAGCGCTCTGCCAGGATTTCCACTACCCGCAGCTGAGCCTCCCAGTCAGTGGGGTCGGCCATTACGGCCGCGACAAACCAGTCGACCGCTTCCTCAAACTGTTGCCTCTGGAACATGGCTTCTCCCTCACTGTGGGCCCGGGCTGTCTTTCCTCCTTTAGGCAGGTAGATGCTGCCGAACACGCGGTCAGCAAACACCCCGATTGCATCGTTGAGGAGGATACCTAATACGGGCATCAAGAGAGATCCGTATCTGAATATCTTGGCTAATACGTGTCTGCCCATGATATCGAAAGCGAACGCGAAAAATTGGAAGGTGAAAAGGCCTATTGCTCCCATCAAGACTCCCGCCCGCCAGCGGAGCCAGAAATCCCTGTCTTTCGTGTTCCCGAACTGCTTGCGGTGATAGCGAATGAAGGCAGCAACTCTTTCCTTCAAATTAGTATCGTTTGAATTGCTCATTGTCCGTATCACTAAACAGTGTTGGATTGATGATGTCAGACCGGGTTTTAACCAGGAGAGAATATATCATTTTGGACATGAAGACCAGCGGTGAGAAGACATGTGGTAACGAGGATCGGTTGAAGCTTTGTCATATGTGGTGGTATTAGTCGTTGGTACCAACGCTTTACATCTAAGAGGTAGATCATGATCAGAAAAGGTGCTCGCCCGGGGGCCGTTGTCTCGGTGGCGCTGCTCGCGATTCTTCTGTTGCCTTATCTCAGCTACGCACAGCAGGAGCAGCAGCCAAGGAGGAGGGGGATGTCGATGTTCGAGGGCTTCGAGGAACGATCTCCAAAGGCAGGTGAGATGGCTCCTGATTTCACTCTGAAGACCCTCGAAGGGGATGAATTCTCGCTCAGTGAGGCATATGCCAGGGGGCCTGTTGTAATAGAATTCGGCTCGTTTACCTGACCGCCATTCCGGCGGAAGGCTTCCGCCGTTGAAGAGATCAGGGAGAAGTACGAGGAGAAGGTTACCTTTATCATCCTCTACCAGCGTGAAGCACATCCCAACCAGATGATGTTCAGCGACATCGATCAGCCGGAGACATACGAACAGCGCAAGCACCTTGCCCAGAGGACCTGCGACGACCTTAACCCCGCGACAACTATCGTGATCGATGAGATGGACAACGAGGTTCGCACGACCTACGGACGGCTTCCGAACAGCGCCTACATCATTGATAAGGGAGGCAAGATCGTTCACAAGGAGTCGTGGGCGAATATTGAAGGCTGGGGCGAGATCCTGGACAAACTGTTGAAAGGAACGAAAGTCCCTCTGGCGGCATGGTGAGCCCGCCAGGGGGACTTTGTTGTAAGGAGCTGGAAGTCTACTTCAGTTGATTTTCATCCTGGCCCGGATATCGTCGGGGATCGCGTCCATGTGTATCGTGATCAGGTCGAATTTCGCCCGGATGAAGTTCTCGGACATGTAGATATGCCCACCGTAAGGACCGTTGTCGGCACCCCACGAGTTCTTGACACGGTAGAATGTCTTCCCCTCTTCGTCTCTGGCGATGCCCACGATATGCATACCGTGATCGTCGGTAGTGGTCCACCGGTCCCACATCTCCTGCCGTTCCTCCTGGGTGGCGGTGCTGTCTTCGTTCCAGGTGGCATATCCCTTCTTCTGATCGAACCCCTTCTCGCTTACGTCCCCTCCGTAAACGACCGTGTAGCCGTTCATCAATGCGTGCTCTATGATCTTCATCACATCGTCCACGGGCAGGTTCCAGGTCTCGTCGTCGCGGACCCAGTTGTCGGCAACCAGCAGGCACACCTTTTCATAGAACGGCATGTGCGAGAATGAAGTGATCTCGACATAGTCGTCCATCTCCAGGCCCAGGACATCATCGGCGAACTGCCCGGGCGTTATCTCTCTTCGCTCGACAGTGATTTCTTCAGGCAGGGGTCTCAGGTATGCGTCGAGGATTCCCCGCAGGCCCGACTCCCACTTGCGTGAAGGTCCCGGGCGTGAACGCAGCACGGCATCCATGTATGCTCTCAGAGCACGATGCAGCTCGCCGTGGTTGTGACGGGTCTCGTAGGCCCACGTGCCGCTGTAATCCTCGTCCGTGACTATCCCATGCTCCATTATCGCAGTGAAGACATCGTGGCCGAGCCCCCCGGGCCCGAAGTTATTGTTGCCGTGCATGCGCATGTAGGTCCGGGCCTTTTCGAGATAGACATGGTGAACGACGAACATCTCCGAGAGTTCGTGCTGGCCCTTGCCCATCCTTATCAACTCGGATTCCAGGAAGGAAATGGCGGAGAAGCACCAGCAGGTTCCGGTGCTGGCCTGATTCTTTGTAGAAGTGTGATCGTAGACTTTGATGTCTGTGAAGGTCTTCGCAGGTTCTTCCTGCTGTTGGGCGTAAGCCGGCAGGTGTGCGAAAAGAAAAGCTGCCGAAACCAGGAGGAGCAGCTTTCTGGTGTTGGGTTTTTTCATTGTTTGTTTTTTCTCCTGTGCCAAAAAGGGGGCGGCACTCTGATGGATGTAGGATGGTTTCCCAGGGAAGGTATGTTTGTATCATAATTATTTCAACAAAGTCTCGTTGTTCCTTCGGCGGGTTCAACATTTGCGCTCATGCCGATTCGTTGAGATAATCCGTTGTATGCAGGAGCGCCCGTTCTGATACGGCATCAGGGTGGAGCCGGAGATCGGCAGCAGTCACATCTGCGGCACCCGATTCCGGGAGCCGCAGGACCTGGAATCTGATATGGAAGACTACACGAGACAGAAAAATGTAGAAGGTGGAGAAGGCAGGGAAACCCCTCCACAGCCCGGGTACAGGCCGGTTGGAGCGGGGCCGGAGAGGTTATGGGCGCCGTGGAGGATCGCCTATTTTACCGAGCCTCAACCCGATGAGTGTGTCTTCTGTACGATTCCGGCAGATGACGACATACCTGAATCTCAGGCCCTGATCCTGGCCCGCTTCGATCATACTTATGTCATTATGAACTGTTATCCGTATAATACCGGCCACCTGATGGTGGTGCCTTACTCGCACAAGGCCCGATTTCAGGATCTGACCGAAGAGATCCTGACCGAGATGATGAATGTGTCAGGTTTGTGCGTGGAGGTGCTGGAGGAGACAATTAACGCACAGGGATTCAATATAGGCTTCAACCTGGGAAGGGCCGCTGGAGCGGGTATCATAGATCATATCCATCTTCACGTTGTGCCCCGGTGGGGGGGAGACACTAATTTCATGCCTGTCCTTGGTGATACGAGAGTTCTGCCGGAGTTGCTGGAGGATACTTATGAACGCCTGCGGCCGGTATTCGACCGCAAAACCAACGAACGATAGCCATGCCTACCATCTACACAGATCGACTTGAAGACCTCCGCTCCCGTGTGGACGAACTCGGGAGGTTTCTTTGAAGTCGCCCAGCAGGAAGAAACACTAAAGAAACTGGAAGCCAGCATGGCCGAACCCGGCTTCTGGGACGACCGCGCGAAGGCCCAGAAGGTCATCGACCAAGTCAAGGCCGCCAAGGCCAGGGTTGAACCGTGGAGGATCCTCGGCGGGCACCTAGAGGATCTGGAGGCGATGGAAGAACTCCTCTCCGAGGAAGAGGATCCCGGGCTCGAAGATGAGCTCCGGCAGGGGTTGGAGAAGCTGGAAGGTGAAGTGGAGCGCATGGAGTTCGCAAGCACGCTCTCGGAGCCCGAGGACAGGTTGGGCGCCATTCTCACCATCCACCCGGGGGCGGGGGGGACCGAATCGCAGGACTGGGCCGAGATGCTCTTTCGCATGTACGCACGCTGGATCGAGCGCTCGGGCTACGAGCACGCCGTCCTCGACTATCAACCGGGAGAGGAAGCTGGCGTCAAAGATGTTACTCTGGAGGTGAAGGGCGGCTATGCATACGGCTACCTTAAAGCTGAATCGGGCGTACACAGGCTGGTTCGCATCAGTCCCTTCGACGCCAATGCCAGGCGCCATACCTCGTTCGCTAGCGTCTTTGTGACACCGGCTATCGCCGACGATATATCGATAGAGATAGATGAGGCCGATCTCAGGATCGACACTTACCGGGCCAGCGGAGCGGGGGGCCAGCACGTCAACAAGACCTCCA
>JAGLTZ010000202.1 GCA_023135015.1 Candidatus Latescibacterota bacterium | reverse complement strand
GGTCCTTTCCGGGAGGCCGGTGTAACGGGGGGATGCTTACTCTTATGAGGGTGATACTATTCTATATATTTTCCAATCCCTGTTCCAGGTCGTCAATGATATCTTCAGCATCCTCCAACCCGACCGAGATTCTTATGAGATTCTCGGCGATATCGAACTTCGCCAGATCCTCGGTCGAATAGGTGGAGTGGGTCATGCTTGCCGGGTGCTCGATCAATGTATCGCAATCGCCCAGGCTCACGGCCAGAATGCACAGCTTCAGACTATTCATAAGGGTAGCCCCCTCCCGGCGCCCTCCCCTTATGTAGAATGTGACCATACCGCCGAAACCGGTCATCTGCTTCAGGGCGATCTCGTGCTGGGGGTGGTCCGGCAGTCCGGGGTAGAGGACCCGCTCCACCTTCGGGTGGCCGGTCAGGTACTCGGCGATCTTGAGGGCGTTCGAGGCATGGCGTTCCATCCGGACCGCCAGCGTCTTCAGACCGCGGATGAGCAGCCACGCGTTGAAGGGGCTCATAGACCCTCCCATTTCCCGGCGCATATCGTTACGTATCGTCTCGATAAAATCCTCCGGGCATACCAGAACTCCTCCGATGGCATCTCCGTGGCCGCATATGTATTTAGTCGCGCTGTGCATGACGATCTGCGCCCCAAGTTTCAGGGGCTGCTGAAAGCAGGGTGTCGCAAAGGTGTTGTCTACGACTATAGGCACGTCCGAGGCACTCGTGACTTCGGCCAACCTGCCGATGTCTACGATCTTCAGGGTTGGATTGGCGGGCGTCTCTATCCATACCAGACCCGTTTTGTCGTCGATGGAATCCTGGACCTGGTCGATGTCTAGAGCGTCGATCATCCTTGCCTCGATTCCCATCCGGGGCAGGACATCATTAACCAGAGAATGCGTGCCCCCGTAGACCGGTTGGCATACCACCACGTTAGAGCCGGGATTGCAGAATGCCAGGACTGCTGCCGAGGTGGCTGCCATACCGCTGGCAAAGGCTACGGCGTGCTCTCCTCCCTCGATCAGTGCTATGCACTTCTCAAAGCCCTGAATCGTCGGGTTTCCGATCCTGGTATAGATATAGCCTTCTTCTTCGCCAGCGAAGATTCTCGCACCGGCCTCCGCGCTCTTGAAGGCGAATGTGTTCGTCTGGTAGATCGGAAAGCTTACCGCTCCTGTTGTAGGGTCGACTCCTCCCGCTCCGTGGATGGCCCTGGTTGCAATTCTCCACTTCATACCGGAAGGGTCATTCGTATCAGCCATCTATGTTCACTCCTCTCCTCTTTCAGATCCCTCGATGAACTCTATCAGAATTCCACCGCAGCTGGAGGGATGTACGAAAGCCACGGGGCGGCCTTCAACACCGACCTCCTCACCCGAGCCTACGACTTCGAAACCTTCAAGTCGGAGGCGTTCCAGGGTGGCCTTCAGATCTTCAATCGCAAAGCAGATGTGATGGAAACCGGAACCCCTCTTCTCGATAAATCTTCCAATCGTCGATTCGCTACCCATACCCTCCAGAAGCTCCAGCTTCACATCCCCGACCCGGAACAGGGCGACACGGACATCATGGTCCTCGCTTTCACCGCGCCAGGCCGGCTCTATGCCCAGAAGTTTATTGAACAGGTCCACAGCGACATCAAGGTCCTCCACCGCGAACGCCAGGTGGTCGATCTGTCCTGCCGCATTGTCCTGTCCGCCCATCAGAGCCCTCCCGGCGGAGCGTATGTTCCCCAGACCTGTCGCAGCTCATCGCTGATTTCGCCAAGTGTTGCCTCGGCATCCAGGGCATCCATTACGAAGGGCATCAGGTTATCTGTGCCGGATGCGGCCTCACTCACCGCCTCGAGCATTTCCCTGGTCCGTCCCTCATCCCGTTCACTTCTCAGGCGTGCCAGCCGCTCGACCTGCTCGGCTTCAAGCTTTGGATCCATCCGGAGGATTTCGGGCACACCCGTCATTCCCTTATCATCCTCAAACCGGTTGACTCCGACGATTACCTTCCCGCCCTCCTCGACCTGTTTCTGATATTCGTACGCCGCCTGGTGGATCTCCCTCTGGAAGTACCCTGTCTCTATCGCGCGGACCGCACCGCCGATTTCGTCCACTTCCTCAAGGTACTTTCGGGCCTTCCCCTCCAGATCGTCGGTCAGGTTCTCGATTGCGTACGACCCCGCCAATGGATCCACCGTGTCGGCTACCCCGCTCTCATATGCGATAACCTGCTGGGTTCGCAGCGCTACGGTGACGGCTTCTTCGGTCGGAAGGGCCAGAGCCTCATCCATCGAGTTGGTATGCAGGCTCTGAGTGCCCCCGAGCACGGCGGCCAGTGCCTGCATAGTCACACGGACCACGTTGTTCACCGGCTGCTGGGCCGTCAGAGTGGCCCCCCCTGTCTGGGTATGGAAGCGGAGTCGCCACGACTGGGGGTCGGCCGTTGAGAACCTTTCCCTGGTGATCGAGGTCCACAGACGCCGCGCCGCACGGAATTTGGCTACCTCTTCAAGGAAGTGGTTGTGGGCGTTGAAGAAGAAGGATACACGCCTGCACACCACATCAAGGTCGAGACCGGTTTCGCGGGCGGCTTCCAGGTAGGCGATTGCGTTGGCGAATGTGAAGGCTATCTCCTGGGCGGCGGTGGCTCCAGCCTCCCTGATATGGTAGCCGGAGATGGAGATAGTGTTCCAGCGGGGCATCTTTCCGGCACAGTAAGAAAAAATATCTGTCACCAGGCGCATAGATGGGCCCGGGGGATATATGTAGGTTCCCCGGGCGAAGTACTCCTTCAAAATGTCGTTCTGGACAGTTCCCGAGAGACGGTCGAGCCCGATACCTCTCCTGCGCGCCAGAACCGCGTACATCCCGAGGAGGACCATCGCGGTCGAATTTATCGTCATCGACGTGGAAACCTCCTCGAGGGGTATCCCATCGAAAAGAATCTCCATATCCCTGATTGAATCTATTGCCACTCCCGATCTGCCTACTTCCCCGGCAGCCATAGGGGAATCGGAGTCATAACCTATCTGGGTGGGAAGATCGAAGGCGACGGAGAGACCTGTAGTACCGTGTTCCAGCAGATAGCGGTAGCGGGCGTTGCTTTCGGCGGCGGTGGCGTAGCCGGCATACTGCCGCATCGTCCACAGCCGAC
>JAGLTZ010000201.1 GCA_023135015.1 Candidatus Latescibacterota bacterium | reverse complement strand
TGTATGTTCCGACTTTATGCCGCACTCCTTCTTTTCTTATCCCTCACAGCAACACATACAGTAAACATCCATGCACAGGGAGCAGAACCGGAGTACCAAATTATTGAGTGTTCTTGCCAGTGGTTATGGAGTCCCGAATCAACTGACCTTGAAGAATGGCAGATTCTCTATGACCCTCGAGGTATAACGGTCAGCCCATTGGGTGATATTGTTGTTGCGGATACAAGAAACACCAGAGTTGTCCGCTTTTCTCCAGAGGCAGAACTAGTTGAAATCATTGGTAGGAGTGGAGCTGGACCAGGTGAGTTTTACGAACCTGTGGAAGTCTGCTTTGAACCTGATTCTGATATCCTCTGGGTAGCAGATTGTCAAAATCGGCGTATATCCCGATTTCAGGTATCAACAGACCAATCAACTCTCATCGATACATTTCCATGCCAGCAGCTTATGCCCCTCTCGAATGTTGTAATTCGAGATCAAACCTCTTATTTCATCAGTCCACTAAGAAGTGAAAACAGGATTTCTTTATTTGATTCTGACGGGAATATCGTTCGGTCATATGGTAATCTATTCGAACCAGATAGGCCTCAACAACCTAAGGCGTTGTTTAACTATGGTTACATTGCAGTCTCCCATAGTAACGAGATCATCTTTACTGGAAAATTTAAGCCCATTTTTGAAAAATGGAGTGAAGAAGGAGAATTGCTATATCAGTGTGAGTTTCCATTTCCGGAAATTGATACATCAAGAAGACGTGATTCGCATCTACCAGCCAACTCATTACATGTGTTTGCTGAACATGTTGCATACCATTATCCGAACAACCGACTATATGTGATGGTAAGACGGAATATCTATGAGGTGTCGTTAGATACTTTCAAGATTGAACGGTTCTTCCACATTAACGATCTAGATAGTTTCCCGGATTCATTTGCCGTTCAGAGTTCTCCAGATGGTATTCGTTTCTATCTTCTTAACTTTAGGCCGGGTGGTGTGATGGTCGTATCGCCAAGCGGTTGAGAAAACGGACTAATAAACCAATATCGAGCGAGAGTCTTATTAGTCCGATTAGTCCGATACCCTTTTGCTGATTACAACACAGTTTTCAGCTTTTCTCCCGCTTCTTGAGGATCTCCAGGTGCTCCCGGTACCTGGAACGGGCATTGACGAAGTCGCGCTGGCTCAGGTGCAGCTCGTCCGCGATCTTCCTGATTTCGACGTTCTCATCAGAAGAGATCGATTCATCTGAAGCGGAAACGGCAAGCAGGCAATCCAGCAGGGCCAGCTTTTGCTCCCGGGTGGCCATTTGGTCGAATTCCCTGGTTATAAGGAAGTTCTCAGTGCCGCCGAAGAGCTGGTTGTGGGTCTTGGCCATGTGGACCACGATGACTGCCTGCTCCTGGGGGATACCGCCTTGTTCGACCACCACCTGCTCCATCGCACGGGTCTCGTTATCACTGATATCCATATCGGCGTTGGCAACACGCCCGAGAATATAAGCGAAAGAGGCAATATAACGCGCCCGTTCCTCGCCCAGACCTTCCAGCTCCTTGACTATCTTCCGGACCGTGTCGGTCTGTGTGGATGAAGCGGCTGCGGTACTATCAGTACCGGCTTCTTCATCCTTTCCAAGTCCCAGCCAATCAAGAATCGCCATCGATCTGTCCTTCAACGTAGATGATCGTCACAGCCACGAACCAGCGGCTCAATACACGGTTACAGTACAGCAATAGTGAACGTAACTGCCAGAGCCAGGTTTGTGGCCAGGTTCCACATGACATTGCTGCCCAGGGCAGGTATAGGAACGGTTTCGGACGGGCTCTTGAAAGCCCAGAGAAGTGGTTTGACCAGTAGAATGGAAGGAATCATGGCCGCGAGAGCAATCACCGGGAAGACGCCGATGATCACTGCCGTGAGAATAGCCGCCGGTGTAAGCAGCGCAGCGGCAGAGTAGACCAGAGCTGCGGATCTACGTCCCAGGAGTATCACCAGGTGCCGCCGACCGCCGGCGCGATCGGCCTCTTCATCGGGGAACTCGTTAAGCAGCAGCAGATTGAATGTCATCAAAATAGCTGGAAGTGAAGCCGCAATAGCTGCGGGGCCGAGGGCGCCGTTCTGCACTAGGGCCGTACCCGCAACCGCAAGCCCTCCAAGGCCCAAGCCGGCCGCGATCTCACCGAGGCCAACTCTGGTCAGTAATCTATTATAACTGAGCACACAGAACGCTCCGAGGAGCATTATCGGCAGAAGGACCAAACCCACACTGGTCAGGAACCATACACCGATTGCCAGACCCACCGCGGCCGAGACCAGGCCGAAGATCAGAGCGGATCTTGAAGAGAGCGCTCCCGATGGCAGGGTCCCGCTTCCACCCGAAAAAGGCGTCCGCACCGTGTGAAGGTCGATGCCGGTACGCATATCACTCACTTCGTTCAGCACATTCACTGCGACGTGGAGTGCAACCAGGCCGACCAGAGCTACAAGGGTTCGGACCCAGCTGAAGTACCCGTCATAGGCCGCCGCACCAGCACCCGCGGCAACAAGGGTCACAGGCAAGGAAAGGAAGGGAACGCGGGCTACACCAGCGTAGGCTTTCGGATCCATCACTCCACCTCCACCTCCACCTGGATCCTGGCGTCTATCGCGACAGCACCCTTCTCGAACGACACCAGCGGGTTGATATCCATCTCGACAATCCGCTCGTGCCTCTCGGCAAGCTGGGCAAGCTTGAGGATGGTTTCCATCAGGGTATCGAGGTCCCGCGGCGCCTCGCCGCGCACACCTTCGAGCAGCTTGTACATCTTGACCTCGCTAATCATCTCCCTGGCATCGGTATCGAGTATAGGGCAGAGGCGGAGGACCACATCCTTCATCACCTCAACGTAGACGCCGCCCAGGCCGAACATGACCATCGGGCCGACACCGGGCACCCTTGTGATACCGACGATGGTCTCCAGCCCGCTGGACGCCATCTGCTGAACCACGATCCCGTCGATTGCCTCTGAATGGGTGGAGACTTTCTGGATGATTCCGCTCACCGCTTCCTCAACTTCCGCTCCGGTCTCCATACCCAGGGCAACACCGCCTACGTCTGTCTTATGCACGATCTGAGGACTCACGATCTTCAGAGCAACCGGGAAGCCGAGCTGTACTGCGGCGGCTGCAACCCGCGCCCCGAAGCCATCGCCGCCCCCGTATTCGACGAACCGCCACGGGCAGACCGGTATGCCGTAGGCCTCGAGCACTCTCAGTGCATCGGGTTCACTGAGTTTGCACTGCCCGGCGGCCAGCGTCGCATCAATGATCTCCGAGACGGTCCCGTCGTCAGTTTCAAAGGAAACCGGCCTGCCGACTGGTCTTTTCCGCTTCTGTGCGTAGCGCCACATCTCCCCCAGAGCCCGTGCGGCCGACTCTGGGAAGATGTAACCGGGCACACTCGCATCATGCAGCTGCGCCATTCCCGCAGGAAGACCTTCCCGCCCCATCAACACCGCAAGCATCGGCTTCTCCTGGTGCCTGGCGTTGACCCGGACGATCGCCTCGGTGATATCTTTCGTCTGGATGCCCAGGGGCGGCACGAAAGCGGCTATGGCGGCATTCACGCCCGGATCTTCCAGCACACATTCAAGAGCGAACTCGTACGTCTCGGACGTGGCACTGGCGATCAGGTCGACAGGGTTGTTGACACTGGCCTCTTCGGGCAGTCTTTCGCGGAGTTTCAGCTTCGTCTCCTCCTCAAGGGTACCGACCTTCAGGCCGTTCACTTCACACGTGTCCGCGATGATGATGCCCGGCCCGCCTGCGTTGGTCACGATAGCCACCCGGTTCCCTGCCGGCAGCGGCTGATTGGAGAAAGCCATCGCGTAATCGAACAGTTCGTTGACCGAACTGGCACGTTTGGCGCCTGCCTGGACGATCAGGGCGTCGGTGGCAAGCGCGGTCTGGGCCAGCGCACCGGTATGCGAAGCCGCCGCCCGCGCGCCGGCCCCTGTCCGGCCCGACTTTACGATGAAGATCGGCTTCTCGGAGGTGATGGCACGGCCCAGTTCAATGAACCGTTTAGGGTCGCCGAAACTTTCGATGTACATAAGAATCAGACGGGTATTGGAGTCCTCCTTCCAGTACTCAAGTAGATCGTTGCCGGTCACGTCTGCCTTGTTGCCCGAGGAGACGAACATCGACATCCCGATACCCAGGCTCTTGGCAGAGTCGAGAATGCTCACACCCATCGCGCCCGACTGGCTGATAAACCCGACAGGACCAGGGGGCGGCATTACAGGCGCGAAGGTGGCATTCATGCGGACATCGGGATCGGTATTGGTCACACCGAGGCAGTTCGGACCGACCATACGGATACCGGTTCCCTCAAGAACCTCCAGAAGCTCCTCCTCGCGCTCGATGCCCCTGCCGCCGACCTCACGGAATCCTGCGGAGATAATCACCAGCCCCTTCACCCCGGCTTTTACACAATCCCTGACCACATCAACCACCAGGTCCGCAGGCACAACCACTACCGCCAGGTCCACCGGCTCAGGCACCGCGTTGATGGAGGGATAAGCCTTGATCGAATGCACCGATGAAGCCGACGGATTGATGGGGTACACGGGTCCGTTGAACCCGTGGGCCAGCAGGTTGTCCACGATCTGGTACCCGATGCTGTCGGACCGGCGCGAGGCGCCTATGACCGCCACGGATCGTGGACGCAGGATGCAATCAAGATTCGCCATGATTACTGCAGGTGGAGTTCCGCCTTTGGCATGGAGGCCAGATTCATCACGAAGGAGATTATTTGTCAGTACATATAATACTCAAGTAGAATCGCAGCCGCAGTTAATGCCTGACCTCTATTGCGTTTTCTGCATCTTGTAAGTGCAGGTTCCAGTGCTCAAACAGGTTACAGTTTGAACTGGATCGGGTATTGACGGTTTGTCCGAGGGAATGTTGCAACCGGAACGGAAGTCGATGGATCTGTCACTCTATCTCGTAAC
This sequence comes from Candidatus Latescibacterota bacterium, assembly GCA_023135015.1. GTDB lineage: Bacteria > Blakebacterota > Blakebacteria > Blakebacterales > Blakebacteraceae > JAGLTZ01. The sequence goes on along the minus strand of JAGLTZ010000201.1, from coordinate 158 downwards.
TGACCGGGCATTGGCGCTGGGCCGTCCAATCGAGGAGATCGTACGGCAGGCTATTTCAGGCGGAGTAAGCGCCGTTCAACTCAGGGAGAAGGAGACCCCTTCCGGGGCTTTCTTCGAACTGGCCCGCTCACTGCGTGCGATTACCGGTGAGGCGGGGG